>DASUNJ010000294.1:0-9532 GCA_036277235.1 Thermoanaerobaculia bacterium
TGCGGCAGAAGCAGCGGAGGCGCGTCGAAGGCCAGTGGTGATCCGCCAAGGGGATGTCTTCTGGGTGGATCTCGGAGAAGCTTCAGGGTCCGCGTCCGGCTTTCTTCACCCGCACGTCGTCGTCCAGAACGACGTATTCAACGAGAGCCGCTTGAGGACGGTCGTCGTCTGCACTCTTACCTCCAATCTCGGCCGAGCCAGGGTGCCGGGCAATGTTCTCCTGGATGAAGGAGAGGCCAACCTGCCCAAGAGCAGCGTCGTGGTCGTCTCTCAGCTCTATACCGTGGACAGAGACGATCTCGTGGAGAGGATCGGCACCCTTGGCCCTGACCGCGTTCGCCAGATCCTCGAAGGCCTCTACCTGCTCCTGGAACCGCGGGAGGTGGAGGAAGCATGGTCGTGAGCAAGGAAGCTTCCTGAGGCGCTGCGCTTGCGCACGGCCGGTATGGAGAGCTGGCCTGTTCGGGTATCACCCCTCCGGCGTCACGTACGCCGCCGTAATCCCGCCGTCGACCAGGAAGGTCGCGCCCGTCGTGAACGAGGACTCGTCCGAAGCCAGGAAGAGAACGGCGCGGGCGATCTCCTTGGCTTCTCCGAAACGGCCCATGGGGATGTGGACCAGGCGGCGCTGGCGCTTTTCCTCGGTATCCAGGTACTTCATCAGCAGCTCGGTCTTGAGGGGGCCGGGGCAGAGGGCGTTGACGCGGATGTTCTCCCTCGCGTGGATCACGGCCAGCTCCCTCGTCATGGCGAGGACTCCGCCCTTGCTCGCCGTGTAGGCGAGCTGCGGGGTGGCGGCTCCGAGGACCGCTACGAAGGAGGCGGTGTTGATGATCGAGCCTCCGCCCGCTCGCCTCAGGGCCGGGATGCCGTACTTGCAGCCGAGGAAGACGCCTTTGAGGTTGATGTTCATGGTGAGGTCCCAGACCTCTTCCTCGGTGGTCACGGCGTCGTCGTCGTTCGGATGGGAGATGCCGGCGTTGTTGAACAGCACGTCGAGCCGGCCGAAGCTCGCTTCCGCGGCGCGGATCATCAGCTCGGCCTCGGCGGCCTTCGAGACGTCGGCGTGGACGTAGACCGCCTCGCCTCCGCTCTTCCGCGCCTCCTCCGCGACCGACTGGCCGCCGGCATCGTTCACATCCACCGCGACGACCCGGGCGCCTTCGCTCGCAAAGAGCAGCGCCGACTCCTTCCCGATTCCCGAGCCGGCTCCGGTGATGAGAGCGACTTTGTCTTTCAATCGCATCAGGCCCTCTCGAAGTATCTGGCGCGTTCCCAGCAGGTCACCACCTCGTCGAACTTCCGCTGCTCGGTGCGCAGGAAGTGGAGGTAGTGCTCGAATACCTCCTCGCCGAACGCCTCCTTCGCCATGTCGCTCCGCTCCAGCTCGGAGATCGCCTCCCTCAGCGTGCCGGGAACTTTCGGCAGCTCGGCGGCGGCGTAGAGGTCTCCCTGAAAAATCTCTGGCGGCTCGATCTTGTTGCGGATGCCGTCGAGCCCGGCGGCGAGGGCGGCGGCATAGAGGATGTAGGGATTGGCGTCCGCTCCCGGAATGCGGCACTCGATCCTGAGCGAGGGACCGCGGCCGACCACCCGGAAGCCGGCGGTCCGGTTGTCATAGCTCCAGGCGATCGCGGTCGGCGCCCAGGAACGCGACTGGTATCTCTTGTAAGAGGCCACGTACGGGGCGTAGCAGGCGGTCACCGCCCGCGCGTGCTTGATCCAACCCCCGAGGAACCAGCGGAACGTGTCGCTTCCTTCGACCGGCCCGATCTTTTGATCGCCGGGAAAGACCGCGTGGCCGTCCTTGTCCCAGAGGCTGACGTGGACGTGCGCACTGGAGCCGGTGTGCTTCTCGTCCCACTTCGCCATGAAGGTGACGGACTTCCCCTGCGCCCAGGCGATCTCCTTGGCCGCGTGCTTATAGATCACATTTCGGTCGGCCTGGGTCAGCGCTTCGCTGTAGCGCAGGTTGATCTCCTGCTGTCCCAGCCCCGCCTCCCCCTTGCTGAACTCGATCGGCACGCCGCTGTTGTCCAGCTCGCGCCGGATCGCGCCGACGAGCTCCTCTTCCTTCGTGCCCTGGAGGATGTGGTAGTCCTCGTTGTACGTCCCCATCGGCCGCAGGTCGTGATAGTGCTTGGACCGGGCTTCGGCGAAGCTGTCGTCGAAGACGTAGAGCTCGATCTCCGTGCCGCCCATCACCGAGAAGCCCGCCTCCCTCGCCCGCTCGAGCTGGCGCTGGAGCATCCTGCGCGGCGAGACTTCGACCGGTTTTTCGTGATGATCGAGAAGGTCGCAGATCACCAGCGCGGCTTTGGGCAGCCAGGCGGCGCGGCGCAGGGTTGCGAGATCGGGAACGCAGTGGAAATCGCCGTAGCCGGTCTCCCAGCTCGTGTACTTGTAGCCCGGGATCACGTCCATTTCCATGTCGCAGGCGAGCAGGTAGTCGCAGGCGTGCATTCCATCGTCCGCGATCTGTTCAAGAAAAAAACCTGCATTGATCCGTTTTCCCATCAGCCGGCCGTACATGTCGGGGAAAACTGACAGCACCGTCTCGATCTCGCCGCGCTCGACGAGCACCGCCAGCTCGTCACGGCTCAGCATGCCCCGCTCACTCATCGATCAATCCTCCGAGATGAACACGCTCTTCTGCTCGCTGTAATGATCGAGGGCCGAGGGACCCAGCTCGCGCCCGACGCCGCTTCTCTTGACGCCGCCGAACGGCATTTCCAGGTGGACGCTCCAGCCCGAGTTGACCGAGATCACGCCGGTCTCGACCGCCCGCACCACGCGCAGGGCGCGGCCGACGTCGCGCGTCCAGACCGAGCCGGAGAGGCCGTAGACCGAGGCGTTCGCGAGACGGATCGCCTCTTCTTCCGTGTCGAATGGCAGCAGGGCCACGACCGGACCGAAGATCTCCTCCTGCGCGATGACCATCTCGGGAGACACGTCCCTGAAGACCGCGGGTTCGTAGAAGCTTCCGCTTCCCTCCTTGGCCCGGCCTCCGATGCAGAGCCTCGCTCCCTGCTCGACCCCGCGGCGGACGTAGCCGTCCACCCTTTCGCGATGCGCGGGGGAGATCAGAGAGCCGATCTGAGTTTCTTCCTGAAGAGGATCGCCGATGCGGAGCGCCCGGGTGTGCTCGACGAAACGCTCCACGACCTCTTCATAGACCGGGCGTTCGATAAGAACCCGGCTGCGGGCGCAGCAATCCTGGCCGGCGTTGCCGAACGAGCTGGAGATGGAGGCTCCCGCCTTTTCGAGGTCCGCATCCGCAAAGATCAGGCTGGCCGACTTGCCGCCCAGCTCCAGGGAGACGCGCTTCACGTCGCCGGCCGCCAGCCGCATGACCTCGCTGCCGACCTCGGTCGAGCCGGTGAAGGCGATCTTGCGCACGTCCGGATGCCGGGCGAGGGCCGATCCGGCCGCGCCGCCCGGTCCGGTCACGACGTTGAGCACCCCGGACGGCAGCCCGGCTTCCGCGGCCAGCTCGGCCAGGCGCAGGGCCGTCAAGGGCGTGGCGGAGGCCGGCTTGACCACCACGGAATTGCCCAGCGCCAGGGCGGGCGCGGCCTTCCAGGTGGTGATGGCGAAGGGGAAGTTCCAGGGGACGATCAGGCCGCAGACCCCGACCGGCTCGCGGAAGGTGAGGCCGGTGCCGGGCGCGCCGACCGGGAGCGTCTGCCCGCCGAACGCGGGGATCAGGCCGGCGTAGTACTGGAAGCAGGCGGCCCCCATCTCGATCTCGCCGCGCGCTTCCTGGATGGGCTTGCCCACGTTGCGCGACTCCAGCTCGGCGAGCGCCTCGGCCTCCGCCCGGATCCGCTCGGCCAGCCGGAGCAGCACCCGCGCCCGCTCCATGGCCGGGGCCCGCCGCCACTCCCCCTGCTCGAAAGACCGGCGGGCCGCGGCGACCGCGGCCCCGACCTCCTCGGCCCCGCCCTCGGCGACATGGGCGAGGACCTCGCCGGTCGCGGGATTGAGGACGGGGGTGGAGCGCTCGGCCATCGCGGCCGATGATACCTCGCGGCCCTCACCCCCTGCCCCTGGGCGGTGAAATCTACAGCGACGACAGGAACTTCAGCACCCTGTTCTTGCTGGTGGTGCTCAGAGCGTTGAAGTTGGCCCGCGCCGACGCGGCCTGGTTGCCGTGGCGCTGGATGGCGTCCTCCACGCTGAAGCTGAGCGCGTCGTGCATGAACCGGCCGCGCGCCCGCAGGCCCCAGAGCGCCGCGGTCCTGATCTTGTTGCGCGTCGACTGCCCGCCGTTCTGGACGATGCCGTCGCCCGTCCCGACGTCGTGCAGCAGGAAGTCGGAGAACGGATGGATGATCTTGTTGCCCAGCGCGTTGGCCACCCTGAGCGCGCCGCCGTTGATGAAGGTCCCCGGCGGCTCGGTGACGATCGTGGGGGTGTGGCAGACGGCGCAGCCGATCGACGAGAAGAGCTGCTTGCCCAACTGCGCGTCCGAGGTGGCCGCGATGTCCGCGTCGACCGGCGGCACCTTGGTCGCCCGCATGAACAGCGCGAACAGCTCGACGTCCACGCCCTCGTCGTCCAGCCCGGGAACAGGATCGTCGACGACGGTGCCGTTGGAGGTGTTCTCGTTCGGCTGCAGCGGGCTGGTGATGCCCATCTCGTTCAGGTAGGCGTCCGCGGAGAACGACACCAGGCTGGCGTGCTGGTCCTTGTGTCCGAAGCGGCCGAAGCGCGTCGTCCCGGGCTTCTCCAGCACGGGTATGGCGATGAGCTGTCCGCGCTGCGCCGAAGGCTGGTTGGCCGCGATGGCCTGCAGCGTGCTGTTCCCCACCGCCTCGACGAACCCGTCACCGAGGACGCTGAGGGTGGAGCGCAACGCGATCACGTTGTGGCCCGGCAGCACGCGCTCCTGCTCGTTCGGACGCAGGGATCGATCCTGGATCAGCGACCCTCCCGGGTGGTCAAAGAACGTCGCTCCGTTGAAGAAGCCGGCCCGCTTCTCCACGATCGCGCTGGTGGCGCCCACCAGCTTTCTCTCGAAGTTGTCGGGGTCGAACTGCGGGTTGGCGGAGTGGCACGTGCCGCACCCTTCCGCGTTGTAGATCGGCCCGAGCCCGTCGGCGACGGTCTCGGGGCCCGTGAACTCCTCCTCCGCGGCCTCGAAGTCGCACTCGGCTGCCGGGATCTGCGGCGAGTTGGGCGAGTCCACCAGCGCGTCCTGATTGGCGCAGAACTCGGCGGCGAAGCCGTTGTCCTCGCCGTCGAACCCCGCCGGCGCCTCGGTCGTACCAGCGGACTGGGCGGTGACCACGGCGTTGGCCACGAACAGGACCGCCACCGCCAACACGGCGACAGATGCAAGGACCTTGAGTTTCTTCATCTTGTTCTCCTTTGTCCTCCTCCTCGAAGGAAAAAGGAACCGCGCGCCAGGCAGACCCTCCCCCAGGATCCGCACCCAAAGCCGCGGTTCCGGGATCCACAGACGCAAGAAATCCCTCCCAACTGCCCGCTCGCGATCGGCTCGGGCAGCGAAGCGCCGTGCGCTGAAAGCAGGGACTGTTCAGGCTGGGGCCGATCAGTCAAATCCTTGTTGAGAATGCCCCTAAAATTAGAGAGTACACGGCGAGGCGAAAGCGAGCCGCCGCCCTGACCTGTGCGATCATTCCGGGCATGACTGGACAGCGCGCCCGGACGTGGGTCCTGGGTTTCGCGGGGATCGCCGGGGTCCTCGCAGGGTGTGGGAAAAGCGGCGTCCAGGAGTGCCTCGACCTGAACGAGGCGCAGCGCTATGAAGAGGCCGCCCGGCGCTGTGAAGAGGTCTACGAGGCGGAGGGGGAGGCCGAGGCCGGAGTGATGGCAGCCCGGGCGCACTACTTCCTCGGGCATCCGGACGAGACCCTGGCCTGGAGGGACCGGCTGGTGAAGGCCGGCAAGGCCGCTCCCGGTGTCGAGGCCCTGGCGGCAGCCGTCCATCAGCAGCGCGGCGAGGTCGAGGAGGCGGAGCGGGCCTACCGCCGCGACCTCGCGCTGTCCCGGGCCGCGGGCGACCACCGGCGGGCGGCGGACAACCTCTACCGGCTCTTCTACCTGAGATGGGGCGGGGCCAGCTATCGCGAAACCTACCTGCTGGCGAGCGCGTCCCTGCAGGAGGCGGCCCAGTCGCAGGACCCGAAGGTCCAGGCAGGCGCTGCGCAGGCGCTCTTCACGTCCCTGTACGAGATCGGCGACCTCCAGGGTGCGCACCAGGCCCTGGAGACAGCCCGGGAGCTTATCGACAAGAAGGACCCCGCTGCCCAGGCGAACCTCCTCAACAGCCTGGGCGCCGTTCTCGCCGCCGAGGGCCGGTTGGCGCTCGCCCGGCGCCACTTCGAACAGGCGCTGGAGGTCGGGGACGGGCTGACGAAGGAGCAGGTCCGCGCCATCCACCTGAACCTGGCGGAGGTCCATCTGGATCTGGGCGACGTCGAGCGCGCGGCTCACCACCTGGACCGCGCCTGGGAGCATCTGGACCCCGCACAGCCCGTCCCGGCCGCTTTCCACTATTTCCGGGCCCGGGTCGAGACCGAACGCGGGCGCTTCGAGGAGGCGGCCCGGAGCCTGGCCGCGGCCCTGGGCGGAGAGCCGGAGCCGGAGTGGGCCTGGCAATTGGAGTACCGGCAGGGCCTGCTCGCGGAGGCCCGCGGCGATCTCCCGGCCGCCGAGGCAGCCTACCGGCGATCGATCGCGGTCGTCGAAGAGCTGCGGCGGTCGCTCGGATTCGACGAGCTCAAAGCCTGGCTGCTGGACGAGAAGCGCCAGCCCTTCGAGGCCCTGTTCCGCATCCAGGCCAGGGCGGGCCGCGCGCAAGAGGCCCTGGCCACGGCCGAGCATGCCCAGGCCAGGACTCTGCTCGACGCCTTCCTCCACGCCAGCTCCTCGACCGGCTCCGAAGCCGGAGCCTCCCTCCAGCGGATCGAGGGCCTGGAGTCCCTGCTGCCGGCAATGAGCGAGTCGCCGGTGGCGACTCCCCAACCCCTGGACCGGATGCTCGCCGCCTTCGGCGACCGCCACGGCCTGGTCTACTTCGACGCGGGAGACGAGCTCTGGCTCATCGCCGTCGCCGGGCAACGCGTCCGCCTCTTCGGTCCGGGTCCGGCCACCGAAGTCCGCCGGCTCGCCGCCAGGTTCCTCGCCGATCCGGACGATGCCCGCACGGCGGAGCGCCTCGGCGAGCTCCTGCTCCCGCCGGGCTCGCTCCCGGTATCGCTTCCGCGCTTGCACCCGGACCCGGGGAGCACCCTCTACATCGTCGCCGACGGCCTGCTCGGAAACCTCCCCTTCGCGGCCCTGCGCCGCGGGGAAAGGTATCTGGTGGAGGACCATGCGCTGGTCTCCATCCCCAGCCTGAGCGCGCTGACCGTTCTGGAAGCGAGCGGGCGGGAGCACCCCAGACCGCCCCTGGTGCTGGCCGACCCGCAGGGCAACCTGCCGGCGGCGCGGACGGAAGGGATCGAGGTCGCCAGGCTGCTGGGCAGCGCGCCGCGGACCGACCGGAGCGCCGTCTCGGCCGAGCTGCGGAAGGCCTCCGGCGCCCGGTCGCTCCACCTGGCCACGCATACCGGTCTGGGTCCGAGTGGGGCCTGGCTCCAGCTCGCCGACCGCCGGGTCAGCGCGAGCGAGATCGTCAGGGGCCGCATCGGTCCGCGGCTCGTGGTGCTCGCGAGCTGCGCGTCCGGGGTGCGCCCCGGAGGGCAGATGTGGGGATCTCTGGGCGCCGCCTTCCTGGCCGCGGGGAGCCGCGCGGTCCTGGCCTCGCTCTGGTCGATCGAGGACGAGCCGGCGCGCGATCTCATCCTCCGGTTCTACCGGGAAGGGGGAGCTTCCGACCCCGCCGCGGCGCTGGCCCGCGCGCAGCGTGTTGCGATCGGCCAGGGTCTGTCGCCTCAACAGTGGGCCCCGTTCGTGCTCTTCGGGTCCGATCGGCCTCTGAGCGAGGCCTTGGATAGAAAAGGAGGGAAGACATGAAAGCACGTTGGCTCGCAGGCGCCGTTCTCTTCGCTCTCGGATTCGGCTGCGCGTTCCTCGTGAGGCTCCCCGCGGCCGATGCCGCCAATGCCGCCAATGCCGCCAATACCGCTGACGTCCCTGCCAAAGAAGTGGCAATCGAAGGCACGCCCCTCAAGTACGTCGACGGCCAGGACTTCCGCGTGAAGGTCCCGGCCGGCGTCAAGACCGAATATCTGATCGCCGTGGCGCGCAAGCCCGGGGCGGGCGTCACCCTCGAGCCCCAGATCTCGGCCAAGACCGGAGAGGCCGTCTTTTCGAAGAAGGGTCTGCAGACCCTGACGGTCTTTGAGGTCAAGCCCCTCATCCAGTGGCAGAGCGCTCCTCCGCCGAGAGCCACGCAAAAATCCCTGGTCTCACCGAGCAGGACCGTGCGCTGCGGGCATCCGCAGATCTACTGCGTCCTGCCGCCGCCGCCGGGACCGCCGATCCACGTCGCCTATCAGGCCCTCAAGTCGCGGCTCAAGTGACCCATGCTGTCCCAGGTCCACGATTCGCAGGAGCTTCCACGGGCCGTCCTCCCCGATCCGGAGCGGACGGCCCTGGCGGCCCTCGACCGCAGGAGCCCCGAAGAGGCGCTCGCCGTCCTGATGCGGGAGTACGGGCCCGCCGTCTACCGCTACTGCCGGCAGATGGTCGGGGACGAGGACCTCGCGGAGGAGATCCACCAGATGACGTTCATCCAGGCGTACGAAGCGCTGCCGAAGTTCGCCCGCCGTTCGTCGCTGCGCACCTGGCTGTTCGGCATCGCCCGGCACCGCTGCCTCGACATCGCGAAGATGGCGCGCCGGCGGCGCAAGCGGTTCGGCCCCCTCGAAGACGCTCCCGACCTGCCCGAGCCGGGAGGGAGCGCCGAAGACCGCCTGGCGGAACGCTCGCGGGCCGGGGCTCTCGAAAACTGCCTGCGGCAGCTCGCGCCCCACATCCGCGATGCCGTCGTCCTGCGCTTCCAGCAGGGGCTCTCCTATCCGGAGATCGCCCGGCTCTCGGGCGAGAAGGCGCCGACCCTCCAGGTCCGCGTGGCGCGCGCCCTCCCTTTCCTGCGCCGCTGCCTGGAGGACAAGGGGATGGCGGAATGATCGATCCGGGGACTCGTTGCGACCGGTTCGAGGCCGAGGCCCTCCTCCTCCTGGAGCAGGGACAGCCCCTGGACGAGCACTTCTCCTCCTGCTCCGACTGCCTGGAAGCGCGCGCCGCCTACGACCGGCTCCGCGGGAGCCTCTCCTCCCTGGGCAAGGAGGACCAGCCGCCGGCTGACTGGCAGGCGCGGGTCTGGGCACAGATCGAGCGCAGGAAGGAGCGCCGCCGCCGGTGGGCGCCCTGGTGGTCCGTGCCCGTAGGTATCACGGCGATGGCGGCTCTGGCCGTCCTGTTCCTCATCTGGATTCCCGGACAGAGACCCGCGAGCCTGCTCATCGAGATCGAAGCCGGGACCACCGTCCGCCGCGGAACCCAAGCGCAGCCCGGCGACCTCCTTCGTTTGGCCGGAACGACCGGCGGCGCGCGC
>DASUNJ010000295.1:0-2397 GCA_036277235.1 Thermoanaerobaculia bacterium
ACCTGGGCCGCAGGGCGGGGCTGGCCATGATGGCCTTCATCTGGATCGCCCTGATCTATGTGATCGTCGCTTTCACCGACATCACGGCCCGCACCTTCGTGGTGGGCACTGAGGAGCTGGCTGCCGGGACCTTCGACTTCCATCCGGGCGGCGCGGTGGCGGCGGCGAGCGTCCTCTACCTTCTCCTTTCCCTGGTGCTCGGAGTGGTCCAGAGGCTCTGGAGCCCGCCGCTCTGGCTGGTGACGGCGGTCTTCGTGCCGGCGAGCTTCGCCGCGGCCTGGGCGGGGACCCATCTGGCCGGCGCGTTCCAGCTCGGCGCGGGTACGTGGTCGACCGCGATCCTGGTCTACTGCGCGGTGGCGTCGCTGCTGCCGATCTGGCTGCTGCTCCAGCCGCGCGGGTACCTCGGCGGGTTCATCCTGTACACGGCGCTGGCCCTCGGGTTGATCGGCATCTTCTTCGGCGGCTACGAGGTCCAGCAACCCGCGTTCAAGAGCTGGGACGTGGGCGGCATGACCGGGACGCTCTTCCCGTTCCTCTTCGTGACCATCGCCTGCGGCGCCTGCTCCGGCTTCCACGGGCTGGTCTGCTCGGGCACGACCTCGAAGCAGGTGGACCGGGAGTCGCACTTGCAACCGGTTGGCTACGGGGCGATGCTGGCTGAGGGCTTCGTGGCGCTGATCGCGCTGGTGACGATCATGATCCTGCTGCCGGACGAGGCCAAGGGGCTCGGGCCCGGCACGGTCTACGGCAACGGCATCGGCAACTTCCTGGCTCTCCTGATCGGCAGGGAGAACCTTCCCTTCGCCATCACCTTCGGGGCCATGGCCTTCTCGACGTTCGTCTTCGACACGCTGGACGTCTCGACGCGGCTGGGGCGCTACCTCCTCCAGGAGCTCTTGGGGATGAAGGGCACGGCCGGCGCGATCCTGGGAACGGTGCTGACGGTGGCGGCTCCGATGCTGCTCCTGGCCTTCTCGGGCGAGGGGATGTGGCAGAAGTTCTGGACGCTCTTCGGGGCCTCGAACCAGCTCCTGGCGGCGCTGACGCTGCTGGCGGTGACGGTCTGGCTCCACCAGGCCCGGAAGCGGATCGCCTTCACTCTGCTCCCGATGACCTTCGTGCTGACGATCACCCTCTGGGCCCTGGGCAAGCTGACCTGGTCGAACCTGGCCGCCACCAAGGGCTTCGACGTCGAGTTGCTCAACGGCGTGGCCGCCCTGCTGCTGATCGTGCTCGCGCTCTATCTGGCTGTGTCGGCGCTGGTGAAGCTGCGGGGAGAGCGGCGGGGGGAAGCGGTGCCGGCAGGGGCGTAGCGCTATAATGAGGCCATGGCACGGGCCCTTCCTCTCCCGCCCCCCGGGTTCGACGAGCTCTCCGCGGACGAGAAGATCGTGTACGTGCAGGCTCTCTGGGACAGGATCGAAGCCCCTCGCGAGAATGAACCCGTCCCCGACTGGCACCTTGAGATCGTCAGGGAACGGCTAGCCGAGTACGAAGCTGATCCCGACTCGGGCAACATCACGATGGAAGAGCTCATCGCGATGCTGGACGAGCCTCTCGATTCCTCTAGTAAATGAGACCGCGCTTCGTCGTCCGACGGAGGGCAGCACTCGAAGCCAGGGAAGCGATCCGCTGGTACGAGGACCAACGCCCCGGGCTCGGAAATCGGTTCCGGGCGGATCTAAAAAGGGTGCTCGATCGGATCGTTGAAAATCCCGCACAGTTTCCTATCATCGAAGCGAGCGTGCGGTTCGCCTTGCTGCACACGTTTCCATACAAAATCTACTTCGCTCTGAGGAACGATCGGGTGGTGATTTTGGCCGTCTTCCACCAGAGCCGGCGTCCGGATACCTGGAAAAGGCGGGAGTAGCCCCTACAGCACGCCCCCCTCCGGCCACCTGCTCCAGTGGGTGTTGGGCTTGCGGCGGGGGCGGTAGAGGGTCACGTCCCCGGTCTCCAACTGCGTGGAGAACGGCGGGGGGAAGCGGTGCCGGCAGGAGCGTAGCGCTATAATGACGCCATGGCACGGGCCGCGCTTCCCCTTCCTCCCCCTGGGTTCGACGAGCTTTCGGTCGAAGAGAAGCTCGACTACGTCCAATCGTTGTGGGATCGCATCTTTGCCCAGCCTGAGACTGTTCCTGTCCCCGATTGGCACCTTCAGCTCCTCGACGAGCGTTTAGCCGAATACGACTCGGATCCCGCAGCCGGCAGCTCGTGGGAGGAGGTTCGAGAAGAGATCCTGCTGAAAGTCCGAGAGCGCGCCGACAGGCGATGAGGCGAGGGCTCGTCGTTCGCCCAAAGGCGCGGCTGGACTCCGTGGATGCTGCCCTTTGGTATGAGGACCAGCGCCTTGGGCTCGGTATCCAATTCACTGCTGAGCTCGGACGAACTTTC
>DASUNJ010000296.1:0-3096 GCA_036277235.1 Thermoanaerobaculia bacterium
CCGGCCGAGACCTCGTGAGGAGCAGGTGGCTGTCCCCGAACTCGTGCCAGAGATAGCTCTCGCGCACCGCTTCCGCATAGCCCTCGCGCACTCTTTCTTTCGGCGCGATTGAGTAGAGCAGGGCGAGATGGCTCGCCAGCGGGTCGTGCAGGCCGGTGATCAGTCCATCGGCCGTCTTCACGGGGCGACCCGGATGGATCATCAGCCGCGTGAACCCCGCGGCCGGACGGACCCGCTCGCCATCCCAGGCCGACTCCAGCGCGCGGACGACGGTGGTGCCGACGGCTATGACCGGACGACCCTCCTGTCTGGCTGCCGTCACGGCCTCGGCCGTGGCCTTGGGCACCTCGAACGGCTCCGCGTAGAGCACCTGATCCTCGACCGCCTCCGCTTCCACCTCGTGGCTGGAGACGCCGGCGTGGAGCGTGATACCGGCCAGGGCCATCCCCTTCGCCCGGAGGGCGTCAACAACCCTTTGCGTAAAAGGCCGGGCCGCGGACGGCATCTCGGCGCTGCCCGGATCGCGCGCAAAGAGGGTCTGATACTCCTCGATCGCCGGGTACGGCGACTCCAGATAGCCGTAGCGGATCGGCGAGCCCGCCCGCTCCATCACCCGCCGGAGATCGCTCTCGACCCGGACGAACCAGAGCCGCGGCAGGCCCGGATGGGGAGCGATGAGGCGGGCGGGCAGTCCCGCTATCTCAAAGGCGTCTCCCACCTCCACGGGGAGGGGACCCGGCTCCGAGGCGCTCTTCCTCAGCTCCATCAGGTGCAGCCCGCCGCCGTACTGCGTCGAGACGTTGGCGAGGATCGGACCAAGGCCGGCGTGCCAAGCCGGCAGGCTCGCCGGCAGCGTCGCGCTCGTGTTGACGACCAGGAGCGTGCCCGGCGCGAGGAAGCGGGGAAGATCCCGGAAGCGCGCGTGCTCGTGGCCGTTTTCCGTCGAGACCAGCAGGCGCACCTCGTCGCGCTCCAAGCCGCGGCGCTCGGGCGGCCCATCCGCCTGGAGCGCCCGCGGACGGTCGAAGTCCAGCTCGATCTTTTTCATACCGCCACCGCTTCCAGAGCCGAAGCGTTCACTTCCCAGCGTTCCGACTGCGCCTGATAGCGCTGGCCGGTCACCGCCGCCGGAGGCTGACCGAAGAGCCATGCCCAGAACGGCAGCGTCACCTCTGGCAATGGCCGGTCGGAGATGTCCTCGCCGGGGAAGGCCTCCTGGTGCATGCGCGTGCGCAGATCTCCCGGATCGACGGCGACGACCCCGATCCAGCGGCCGGAGAGCTCATTGGCGAGCGTGAGGCTCGCAAGATCGAGGGCCGCCTTCGTGAGGCCGTATCCGCCCCAGCCCGGATACCCGCCGCGCGCCGCATCGCTGGAAATGTTGACGATCAGTCCGCCGCTCTCCTCCAGCAACGGAAGCACCTCCTGGATGAGAGCGAGAGGGGCGGAGACGTTGACCCGGAACGCCTCCTCCAATTCCGTCAGTGGATACCCGGCCAGCGGCGGGAGAGGGGTCACGCCCAGCGTCGAGGCGTTGTTGAAGAGGATGTCGAGCCTGCCCAGCCCGCGAGCGGCGTCGGCCAGCCGGCGTCGATGATCGGGATCGGTCACATCTCCGGCGAGGGCGGTCACCTGTCCGCCATGACGGCGCAGCGACCGGGCCGCCGCCTGAAGATCCCCCTCCCCTCGGGCGGTGATCACGAGACCGTAACCCTGCGCAGCGAGAAACTCGGCGACGGTGCGGCCCAGCCCCCGACTGGCGCCCGTAATCATTGCAGTGCGATTCATGGTGTGCCGTCCTTTCGTTGTCATGGTCACAACGATAGGCCTCGGCGCCGCCGCACACATCCGGCGGGAGAACGGTTTTCAACCTGGACGATAGGACAGGTCAGACCAACCCGCGCTCGCGCGCCACCCGCACCGCCCGGGTCCGGTTCTTCGCGCCGAGCTTGGAAAGGATGGAGCTGACGTGGAACTTCACCGTCCGCTCGCTGATGAACAGCCGTCCGGCGATCTCTCCGTTGGCAAGACCCGCGGCCACGAGCTCCAGCACCTCTTTTTCGCGCGCCGTGAGGGCGTCCTCGCGCACCTGGCGCAACAGCTTCGAGGCGATTACGGGCGGGATCAACGCTCCCCCGGCGCTCACGGTCCGGATCGCGGCGAAGATCTCGGCGCGCGGCGCTCCTTTCAAAAGATAGCCCTGCGCGCCGGCCTGGATCGCGCCGACGATGCGCTCGTCCGTGTCGAACGCGGTCAGCACCACCACCTGCGCGGCAGGATCGGTCGCGCGCAGCCGGCGGATCGCCTCGATGCCGTCGAGCTCCGGCATCTCCAGATCCATCAACACGACGTCCGGACGCAGCCGGGCCGCCTCGATCAACGCCTCGGCGCCGTTGCCGGCTTCGCCGACCACCTCGAAATCAGGTTGCGTCGACAGCATGGCCGCGAGCCCATCGCGCACCACCGGATGATCGTCGGCCAGGAGAATGCGAATCATGAGCGTCGAAGGGGAATCTCGGCGGTGATCCGGGTGCCGGCGCCGGGTGAGCTTTCGACCTGAAAGCTCCCACCGAGCAGGCGCGCCCGCTCCCGCATGCCGACCAAACCGAACCGGCTCGAGGTGGCTTCCTCCGGAAAACCCTTTCCATCGTCCTGGACCACCAGACGGACCCGATCGGACGAAGTCTCCAAACGAAGGAAGATTCGAGATGCGGCCGCGTGCCGCAATGCATTCTGAAGCGCCTCCTGGGCGATACGGTAGAGCCCGACCTCTACCGCCGGAGGTAGCGGCACGATGGACGGGAAAGGCTCGAAAGTCACGCCGGCCTCTTCCGCCAGGGCGGCGAGCGCGGCCGGGAGCGTCCGCCCCTCCAGCGGAGCGGCGCGGAGGTCGAGGACCGAGCGCCGCGCCTCCTCCAGCCCCTTGCGGGTGAGATCGAGCGCGGCCGCCACGCTCCGCCGGACGCGCTCCGGATCCGCCTGCTGGGCCAGGAGCGCCTCGGCGGCTTCGAGCTGAAAAGCGATCGCCGAGAGGTCCTGCGCGATCGTGTCGTGGATCTCGCGGGCGAGACGGTTGCGCTCCTCGGTCTGGGCCGA
>DASUNJ010000297.1:0-2261 GCA_036277235.1 Thermoanaerobaculia bacterium
CTCGTCGGCCGGCTGCACGTCGTACATCCCGTAGCGCAGGAGCCTCGGGCCGTCGCCTTCGATGCGGCCAAGCACCGCGGGGTGTCCGGCCGTGGGTACTATCTCGGCGCTCCCGCCGGCTTCCTCGATCATATCCGCCACGAACTCGGCTCCGGCGAGCATGTCGTCGTCCAAAGCGGAGACGGTGGTAAGGCGCAGGAAGTTACGAATCTTCTCCAGATGCTCCTGGAAGTCCTTGTCGATCTGCTCCCAAGCCCCGATCCACGGTGCTGAATGCGGCTCGCCGATAGACGATTCGTTCATGAACGGGTCCACTCTACGCCTCTCCCAGAGACCGGGTTGCGGATTTTCATTGTAGCCAGCAGGGCCGGCCGCCGCCTCCCGGAACCACGGAGGTCTGCCGTATCCGCGATAATGGGGGTGGTTGGAGGTAGAGAAGGAGGGAAAAGATCATGGCCACGAGGGTGTGCGACGTTTGCGGGGTTAGGCCGGCCGTCGTCGCGGTCAGGCGGAGGATACCGGGCGAGGGTCAGACGGTGCAGTACCTCTGCGAGCTCCACGCGGCGGAGGCCCGGGGTGGCCGCCCGCCTCTAGGGGCATCTTCCCTGGGCGGCGGTAGCCTCTTCGACGACTTCTTCGACAGGTTCTTCGACGAGGGGCGTAGCGCGCTTCCGGGCGGGGGAACGGCCCTCCGGAGGCGGGCGGAGCAGGTGGACGTGACCCAGTTCTTCTCCGCCGCAACGACGGAGCTGTTGCAGCGCGCGGCCCAGCAGGCCCTCGAGTGGGGAAGCCTCGATCTGACGGGCGAGCACCTGCTCTACTCCGCCCTCGAGGACACGGTGGTGCGGCGGGTGCTCGAAGGAGCCGGCGCGGATCCCGACGCCCTGCGGGCACAACTGGAGGAGGAAGCCCAGAAGGGTGGGCGCACGGACGTCTCCCCCACTCTGGCCCCCGATGCCAAGAGGGCGCTGCTCGCGGCATACGACGAATCCAGGGCCCTGGGCGCCTCGTACATCGGGCCCGAGCACGTTCTGCTCGCCCTCGCTGCCGACGACGAGTCGGATGCCGGCCGGATCCTCTCGCGTTTCGGACTCTCGCACACCAGGCTGCGCGGGGCCGTGGTGCGCGGCGTCGAGGCCGGCGGCGAGGTTCGGGAACCGGCGAGCTCGACGCCGACTCTTGACGAGTACAGCCGCGACCTTACGGAGGCCGCCAGGGAGGGCAAGCTCGACCCGGTGATCGGCAGGGCAGACGAGGTCGAGACCACCATCGAGATCCTGAGCCGCCGTACCAAAAACAACCCCGTCCTCATCGGAGACCCCGGCGTCGGCAAGACCGCGATCGTCGAGGGCATCGCCCAGCGCATCGTGAACGATGAGGTACCAGAGACGCTCGCAGACAAGCGGGTCCTGCAGCTCGACCTCGCCGGTCTGGTCGCGGGGACCCAGTACCGCGGGCAGTTCGAGGAGCGACTCAAGAAGGTCATAGACGAGATCAGGGAGCACTCCGAGGACGCAATCGTGTTTATCGACGAACTGCACACGGTCGTCGGGGCCGGGGCGGCCGAGGGCTCGATGGACGCCTCGAACATGCTCAAACCGGCGCTCGCCCGCGGCGAGCTTCGTGTGGTCGGGGCCACCACCATAGACGAGTATCGCAAGAACATCGAAAAGGATGCCGCCCTCGAGCGGCGCTTCCAGCCCGTGCTTGTCGGCGAGCCCTCCGTCGACGACACGGTGGAGATCCTGCGCGGCCTCAAAGACCGTTACGAGGCCCACCACAGGGTAAAGATAACTGAGGAGGCCATAGTCGCGGCGGCCGAGCTCTCCGACCGCTACATCACCGGGCGCTTTTTGCCGGACAAAGCCATCGATCTCGTCGACCAGGCGGCCGCCCGGGTCAGGCTCCGCTCCAAGACCAAGCCGCAGGACACCAGGGCGCTCGAAGAGCAGGCCAGGCGAATGCGGAGGGAGCGGGATCAGGCCGTGGCCGCGGAGGACTTCGAGAAGGCCCACGAGCTCCGCACAAAGGAGGACGAGCTCAGGAGCGAACTCGAGGAGACCGGCCAGGACCGGCGTCCCACGGCCGAGGTAACCGCCGAGGACATCGCCGAGGTGGTGAGTCGCGCCACAGGCATCCCCGTAAGCCAGCTCACCCAGGAGGAGCGCGACCGGCTCATGCGCCTCGAGGAGCAGCTGCACGGGCGGGTGATCGGCCAGGACGAGGCCGTCACGGCCATCGCCGAGGCCATAAGGCGGGCC
>DASUNJ010000298.1:0-2940 GCA_036277235.1 Thermoanaerobaculia bacterium
GGGAACGGCGCTCCAGGCATAAAAGCCGCTGCCGATCAGCAGGACGGCCAATCCGGCTGCCAGGGTGCCAGCGCGGCGCGAGTTGGGTGGGGTGGGTTGCTTCATGGTCATCGACTCTCCTTCTTGCAGGAACCGTACACACTTCTTGCATGGGTGTACGGTGCAGGACGCGAAAGCGTCGTTCCGCCGTGCCAGGAGAAAGTCATGGAGCTCATCGACATCCTCAAGATCTTCGCCGTCATCGCCGCGGTCGCCCTCGTGCTGGCCGCCGCGGTGCTCGTTTACGCCATCCGCAAGCTGAAGAACATCCGGCTGCCCCCCGATGCCGACTTCTTCACGGCCGTGCGCGCGGTCCCCCTCTCCCTGGTGATCGGGCTCGACCTGCTCGACCTGGCGCTGGACGTCTTCTCGGCGCCGATCATCTGGGTGATCCTCAACCGCGCCGGGCTCCAGGCGCTGCGCAACACGGCAGCCGTCGAGGCGCTGATCCCGATCACCGGGCCGATTCCGACGCTGACGATCGCCTGGGGCGCCGCCCGGCTGTTCAACCTCGGCCGGGTGTACGACCCGAACGTGATCGAGACGCAGCGGGTCGGCCCCAACGAGTACGCTCCGCGGCCGGGAACCCGGTAACTCGATGCCCACCTGCATCATCGTCAACCCCGGAGCGGGGAGCGTGGAGGACGTGGAGGCATTCGAGTCGGCGCTCGCCCACCTGCCGGACAGTGAGGTGCGGCGGACCGAGGCCGCGGGAGACGCGGAGCGGCTCGCCCGGGAGGCCGTGCTCGGCGGCGCGGACCTCGTGGTGGCCGCGGGAGGGGACGGCACTCTCAACGAGGTGATCAACGGCCTTTCCGAGGACTTCGGCAAGGCCCGCCTCGGCCTCATCCCCATGGGCACGGGCAACGACTTCGCCCGCTCCATCGGCGTGCCGAACGACCTCGAGGGGGCTCTCGCCATCCTCCTGGAGGGGACCGTCCGCAGCCTGGACGTGGCCCGAGCGACAATCGGGGATACCTGCCGCTGCTTCATCAACATGTCGGTCGGCGGCTTCAGCGGCGAGGTGAGCGAGCGGGCGAGCGAGGCCAAGGAGACCTGGGGCCCGCTGGCCTACCTGCGGGGAGCGATCGGCGCCCTGCCCGAGCTCAAGGGCTTCCTGACCACGATCACCCTCAATGGCGGCGAGACCCTGAGCCTGGAGACGTTCAACATCGTGGTGGCCAACGGCCGCTACGTGGCATCGGGCATCCCCGCGGCGCCGACGGCGGTCCTGGACGACGGGCTGCTCGACGTGGTGATCTCGCCCATGACTACGCTCCCCCAGCTCGCCGTGCTCATGCCCCAGGTCCTGCTCGGCCGGCACCTGGAGAGCGACCTGCTGCTCTTCCGCCGGGCTACGCGCGTGGAAATCGAGTGCGATCCGCCCATGGCGTTCAACGTCGACGGCGAGCTGATCGGGGAAGGAACCGCCCGCTTCGAGATCCTCCCCCGCGCGCTGCAGGTGATCGTCGGCTCGACCGTCGAGGACGGGGTTTTCAGCGCGGGAACGTAGGGGCCGCAGGCCCGAAGCTCCCCGCAGGCATGCTTGCATCTTCGTGCCATACTGCCTGCATGAGCAGGCAGCTCACCGTCCGTGGCGTTTCCGATGAGGTTGGCCGGCGTTTGGAGAGCCTGAGCCGCTCCCGTGGCCAGAGTCTCAACGCAACGGTGCTCGAAATTCTCGAGTCTGCCGTAGGGGCGGCCGAGCGGCGGCAAAGACTGGCTCACTACGCGACCTGGACCGAGGAGGACCTGGAGGAATTCAACGAAGCTCTCGCAGCTCAGCGGATGGGCGTTTTCAGCGCGGCCGAGAACGGGGCGAGCGGGTAGCGAGACGTCGAAAACCTGCCGGGGGCGCCTACGGCTTCACGCCCCCGGCAGTGCTCGATCTAGCTGCGGTTTACTTCCTGGGTCTTGCCATCGGTCTCGGAAGCGGCGGTCTGATCGGGGTTGGGGCCCGTCGTCTCAGTCGGCCGTTTCTTCACCGGGACCCGCGGCCGGCGGGGCTGCATGCCGAACTCGGTGAGGTTTTCCGCCGTGCGGCCGTAGTGCGCCCGGATGGCGTCGCGCAGGCGGGTCGCCAGATCCAGCCCGATCTTGAGGTGCTCGTCGATCTCGCGCGACGTATTCTGGGTTTCCGCCTTGAGCGCGCTTTGACGGTTCGTCGCGTTCACGAGCCCCAACCGCTCGGCTTCCAGTTGAGCCCGCAACGTCTCCAGGTGGTCCAGCGCGGGCTTGTTGGCCTGGATCCGGATGTCGATGTGCCCCCAGTGGACGATGGTTTCTGCGTACGCAGTGCGTGGCATTTTCTTCTCTCCTTTCTTTTGTCTGGTTTTCAGCCGATCTGATCGGCCAGGTTGAAGACGGTTCCGGTGAGGCCGCCGATGCGGCCCCGAACGGGGTGACCCTGCAGAGTGACGGTGACCTGCCTGCCCGCGAGCCGGACGACGATCGGCTGCCCGTGCTCTTCCGCGAGCTCGCAAATGCGGCCGACGAACCAGCGGGCCGCCCCCGAGCTCGCGAAATTGCGGCCGCGCTCGATACCGCGCCCGCCCTGCCGCAGCTTCCAGCCCGGAAGCCGGGCGAGGTGCTCCTGGATCCCTTCGAGCCCGAGGCGCGTCCTCTCCGACATGAGCACCACTGCGCCGGGAACGGGCATCGATTGCTGCTGCTGCTGCCTACCCATACATACTCCTTTCTGAACATCCGGACCTTCATGGCACCGGAAGGGTGAATTCAACGTGGACTTGTACGCCACACCTGCTGGGCTCGGGGCCGCAGAGCTTGCTTCTGGAAATAGTCTACGCACAGACATCCAGGAATGTCTAGCCCAAAAGACAAATTTGTGATTTTTGTGCGGAAGCGAAGAGACTAGAGCGCCAATTTGGCGCAGAAGCTCTC
>DASUNJ010000299.1:0-4066 GCA_036277235.1 Thermoanaerobaculia bacterium
GCAGATGCGCTGTGGTGTATCGCCATGAGAGAGAAGACTACAAGACGAGGGTCAAGCTGATCCTGGACACCCGACATCTCCGTCCGAACGATTTTAGCCCGCTACGCCGTCCTCAAGAAGCAAGCTCCATGCCACTGGCACTTCCTGCAAACGAGAGCCAGTAGGTCTGTACGCAGTCTGGGGTCTTGGTTCAACTTCGTTCCAACTTTCAGCCGGACGAGATTTTTGCAATACCTGTACCACCGTCAGCCTGCTCGATCCATTCAGGCATCCTGCCGAAGGGGAGCCTTTTTCTGGACATGCTGCTGAACCGGAACAGGTCTTGCATTGACCTCTGAGATGATGATCCGATCTCATGAGCCCTGACGACAAGCAGCCCTCTCCCGGACCCGGCGAGCAGCAACTGCACGCGGCGGTCGAGCAGCGGTTCGGCGTGTTGCCGAATTTCTTCCGGCTCGCTCCCGAATGCCCGGAGATCACGGCCAACCTGTGGGGGTTCGCTCGCTTCGCGTATCTCGACAATCCCCTGCCGTCGCTCTTCAAGGAGCGGCTGTTCGTTCACCTGTCCCGTTTCTGCGAGGTGCGCTACTGCATCTCGCGGCATGTCGGCTTCCTGGTCGGGCTTGGAAGACCGTCCGGCGATGAGCGGTGTGCGGTGCAGACAACCGAGGAAGTTGTGCGGCTTTTGCGGCATCCCGTCCCGCGCGGCGACGAGATCGAACCGTTCCTCGCGCGGTGTGCCGCCGCTGATCCGCTTCTCGCGGCGATGCCAGGTTCGGACTCGGCGATGGAGCAGGCGGTCTTTGCGTGCTCCGCCCACGTCTTCTTGCGGACGCCGCAAGCGCCTCAGTGCCTAGCCGCGCTCAAGCGGCTTCTGCGCCCGGCGGACTTCGAGTACCTGATGGTGTTTCTCGGATTCATCCGGACGGCGCACGACTGGACCAGGGTCCATACCGAGCTGACGTTCGAGGACGACATCGAGCAACTGCTGCGCACTCATGAGCAGCTCGCCGAATGCCTGTTGAGCGATCGTGACCCGGCGAGCTGCGAAGTCAGCGAAAGAATCCTGGGTGAGCTGGCGTCGCTGCGTCAGAACGAGTCCTCGCGGAACCAGGCCCTGCAGGAGGCCGAAGCCGCCGTGCACGCCAGCCAGGCGCAGTTCGAAACGCTGGTCAATCAGGCCCCGCTGGGCGTGTATCTCGTCGATGCCGGTTTTCACATTCGCGAAGCCAACCCCACAACCGTGTCCGCCTTGGGCGACGCGGTGGGGCCGGGCGGAGTCGTCGGCCGCGACTTCGAGGAGATCCTCCACGTTCTCTGGGAGCAAAATTACGTCGACGAGATCATGCGCATCTTCCGCCACACGCTCGAGACCGGCGAATCGTTTGCCATGCGGGAGCGCGCCGTGCGCCGCATCGATCGCGGCGGCACCGAATACTACGAGTGGCGTTTGGACCGCATCACGCTCCCGGATGGGCGTCATGGCGTGGTCTGTTACTTCCGGGACATCTCGCAACAGGTACAGGCACGAGAGGCAATCGCCCGGCTGGTCGGCCAGCTCCAGGAGCAGGACAGGCGCAAGGACGAGTTCCTGGCGACGTTGGCCCATGAATTGCGGAACCCGTTGGCCCCGATCCGCAACGCCTTGTCCATTTTGAAGCACGACCAGGTCAAACCCGAGGAGCTCAACCGCACGCGGGAGATGATGGAGCGGCAGGTGGTCCACATGGTGCGGCTCATCGACGACCTGCTCGACGTGAGCCGCATCAGCCGGGGCAAGCTGGAGCTTCGCTGCGGGCATGTCGAGCTGGCGGCGGTCATCCATCAAGCCGTCGAAACCTGCCGGCCGACGTTTGAGGGCGCAGGGCATGAAGTGACAGTCACGTTGCCGCTGGAGCCGGTTTATTTGGACGCCGACTCGTTCCGGCTGAGCCAGGTGTTCGGCAACCTGCTCAGCAACGCCTGCAAGTTCATGGAGCCGGGAGGCCGCGTCTGGCTGACCGCCGAGCGGCAGGGAAGCGGCGTCGTGGTGTCGGTGACAGATACGGGCATCGGCATCCCGCCCGACAAGATCGACAGCATCTTCGAGATGTTTTCGCAGGTCGACAAGACGCTGGAGCGGTCGCAAACCGGCCTGGGAATCGGCCTGACGCTCGCGAAACGCCTTGTGGAGCTGCACGGCGGCAGCATCGAGGCCCGCAGCGCCGGACCGGGCAAGGGCAGTGAATTCGTCGTCCGGTTGCCTGCCGTCACCGAGAAATCCCCGCCGCAACCGTCCCAAGAACCGGCAGAAGAGCCGGCGGTCACAAACCGGCGCCGTATTCTCGTCGTCGACGATAACGAGGATAGTGCCGAAAGTCTCGCCATCTTGCTGACATTGAAGGGGAACGAGACCCACACGGCGAGCAACGGGCAAGAGGCGGTCGAGGCGGCGGCGAGGCTGCGGCCCGACGTGATCCTCCTCGACATCGGCATGCCCACCATGAACGGCTACGAAGCGTGCCGCCGCATCCGTGAGCAACCCGGGGGGGACGACGTGGTCATCATCGCCCTGACCGGGTGGGGACAGGATGAAGACCGCCGCAGGTCAAGCGAAGCGGGGTTCAACGAACACCTGGTCAAGCCCCTGGACCCCGCCGTCCTCATGAAGCTGCTAGCCGCGACGGCCTGAACCCGGGAGCATGGGCTAGCGCCGCCCCCGATACGAAAGCCTCCCCTTGTCCGCCAAATCAACCGCTCAGGGGCAGGTGGCGAACGTATCCGTATCCTGCAGCGGCGCGAACGGTTGGCCGAGCTCGTTGCGGTAGGTCTTCGTCTCCCCGGTCTTCGAGTCGAAGACGGTGATCTCGACCTCGACGTTGGTCAGCCCACCCGCGAACACCCAGAACCTCCCGAAGCCGTCGCAGGCGTCGAGCACCTTGATGACGACCTCGACGTTGCTGGGATCGAAGAACCACAGATAGCCGGTGTCATCGGTGAGCCGGGCCACATGAGCGCGGCCCGAAGCCTCGGGGATGTTCCAGGTCGCCACCACCTGGAAGCGATCGTCGTTGAGGCAGAGCACGTCCTCGAGCGAATTGCAATCGTTCACGACCTGGAAGACCGCGTTGTCGAAGTGGGCCGTCACCGATCCACCGGCCAAGGTCTTGCCGACGTGGAGGTCCAGCTGGACGCCGCGGGCTCCAGTCGGAGCCGTGTAGCGATCGGCCGAGTCGAGGTTGGGATGCCAGACGCCGTCCGCCTGGCTCGCCACGGTGCCGCCATGGCCGATCATGCTGCTGCCGGGGCTGCAGATCGCATCGCCGTAGAAGTTGACCTGGGAGGAGACCGTCGTGGCGATCCCGTTCCCAGGTTCGATGAGGTACTCATATCGCTTTTGATAGGTCACTCCGGGGACAACGGGGATGCACTCGGAGGAGACCCAGCCGCCGATGGCCCCGGGAGACGTCGACGTGACACGGATCGACCCGGAGGTCGCGTCGCCGTCGGCGTCGAAGGGGCTGAACGTCGCGGCCGTGGTCACGGTAAGGTCGTTGAAGGTCTCCCAGGGCGAGATCCCGCTGTCGAACGTGCCGTTCCGCAGCAGGTTCTGAGCCGACGCCAAAGCGGCGCTTCCCCACAGAAGCGCGACGAAAACCAGACAACGGTGCAGAGCTCTCATGTCACCTCCTCGCCGGACATCTCTCTACGGAGATGACATTCCGCACCGTTTCATTTCTCCGCTGAGGCAGACATCCCTATTCCGGCTTCGGCGCGTGCCAGACACCGCGGTCGCAGGATCGCCCTAGTCCGGCTCTTCGGGCTTGAAGTAGCCGAGCTGCGCCAGCGCTTCTTTGACCACCGCCGTGAGCTCCGGATCGCTGCCCCAGGTTTTGGCTACCGGCTCCCCTCGAACCTTCGCGAGCGCACGCCCAAGCCCCTCCATATCCACGCCGTAGCAGACCAGGAGGCGATCGAGGGTCGGCAGGTCTGGGAGCTTCCTTCCGTTCTCATAGCGGGAGAGGCGGCTCTGCGCAATCCCGGTGCGCTCGGCGACCTGGACCTGCTTCAGGCCGACCCTCGCCCG
>DASUNJ010000300.1:0-13426 GCA_036277235.1 Thermoanaerobaculia bacterium
ACCGCGGCGACCTGGGGGGCGACTTTGGCGAGGGCGTCCTGGAGGAGGGTGCCGTTGCGCTCGGCCGCGACCATCTCGGGGTCGGTCTTGGCGGTGCGGACCAGCTTGAGCGCGACCTCGGAGGCGAGCTTCGGGTCCCAGGCGAGGTACACGTCGCCGATGGCCCCGCGGCCGAGGAAATCCCGGATCTCGAAGCGTCCCACGTGCGCTTGAGTCAGCATGCCGTTTACCGATTCCCTCCCGGCGTCGGTGCAGGGGTGGGGGAGACCCGAACCGCCTGGGACCTGGAGGCCCGGCCGAACTGGTTCCACTGCAAGATCTCGTCCGTCCTCTCCGCGGTGGGGATCCAGACCCCGGCCGCGCCGTTCCCTTCGATGCGGTTCTCGATGAGCAGGGGGCGCGCCTGCCCGCGGACTTCGATCCCCGGCCGTTTTGGCGTCTTCGTGCCATTCCGCGCGATCAGGTTCTGGCGCACCCGGGTGGCCGCGCCGCCGTCCACCACGATCCCGGTCCCTGTGTTGTCATGGACATAGCAGGCTTCGATCGAGGAGCGGTCCGCGCCCGAGACCGCGATTCCGGCCTCGGCGGCGCCCGTGACCTCCACCTCGGACACCTCCACCTGGGCGCCCTCCAGGAGCAGGCCCACGGCCCCGCCCTCGATCTTGAACCCCACGAGCCGGGTGCGCACTCCGCGTCCGCTGACGGCAGGCGCCGCGTCGGGCGCCTGGATCACGGCGCCCCGCGGCGTGCGGCTGACCAGGGCCACCCCGTCCTTGAGCTCGACCGTCTCCTGATACTGGCCGGGAGCGACCTCGATGGTCTGCCCGGGCCTGGCTTCGGCGAGGGCGTCGGAGATCGAAAGGAAGTCGGCTTCTCCGGGACCGACGTGGAGGACGGGCGCCGGAGTCGGCGTGGGAGCCGGGTCTTCCTGCCGGTCGATCAGCTTCAGCAGCCGTTCGCGGACCGGCGGATAGAACCAGGCCCCGGCCGCGGCGGCCAGGACCAGGAGGAGCAGGATCCAGGGGAGGACGCTCCGCTCCTTCGTATGGGCCGCCCCGTACTGCTTGGGCGCCGGCTTGGAAACGGGGACGCCGGACCGGGTGTCGTCCAGAGCCGCGGCTCCGCGCACGGTTTGCGCGTAGCGCTCCCCCTCGACGATCACGATGGAGATGTTGTCCTTGCCGCCGGCCTCGTTCGCTTCGTCGATGAGCTGGTCGATGGCGGCCTGCGGGTCGCCGGCGTGGGCCTCGACCGCCTGCCGGATCCGGGCGGAGGGGACCAGGTCGGACAGGCCGTCGCTGCAGATCAGGAGGGCGCTGTCCGCGTCGAACGGGATCTGATGGATCTCGACGAAGCCCTGGTCGTCCGGCTCGTGCGGGGCGGAGCCCACGTCGCGGAAGATCTCGTTGCGCCGCGGGTGGTGCATGGCCTCGTCCTCGGAGATCTCGCCGGAATCCTCGCGGGTTCCCACGGGGGAATGGTCGCGGGTGACCTTCTTGATCTCGCCGCGGCGCAGGAGGTAGAGGCGGCTGTCTCCCACGTGGCCAACCGTTGCCGTCTCGCCGGAAGGACCGCCGTCGAGGAGGGCCACGGTGAGCACGCACGACATGCCGGCCAGGCGGGGATCGGTCTGGGCGCGCTCGAAGATCTGGCGGTTGGCGAGCGCGATGGCCTCGCGCACCAGGCGGTCGAGGTCGGTGGTGCGCCGGGAGAGACGGGCGCGGAGCACGTCCGTGGCGATCTGCGAGGCGACCTCGCCGCCGGACTCGCCGCCGACGCCGTCGACCACCGCGAAGATGCCGCGTTCGGGCTCGCAGAGGACGCGGTCCTCGTTGTTCTCCCGCTCGCGGCCCGGATCGGTGCCCGCCGCCGCGATCCGTCGTGAAGGGCTCAAGCTATTTCTTCCCTCTCGCAAAGGCCAGTGCAGCCAGGGCGCCCGCCAGCAACAGGAGGACGGCGAGGAAGACCAGGCGTGCCCAGTAGAGCGTGGTCATTGCGCGTCCGTCATGACGTCTTCTCGAATTCGAGGGCGACCACTCCGGCGAGCCCGATGCGGGCGCGGTCGGGGATGTCGGTCCAGCGGTCGAGGTCCTTGGGGCCGCCCTCCGCCATCTGGAGGCTGGGCGGGACCGGCGTGCCGTTGACGGTCGTGCCCAGCTTGCTCAGGTCCTTGATCCGGAACGTGCCGGCCGGCGTGCGCTGGAGGCGGGCGTGCTCGCGGGAGACGTCCGGGAAGGTGTCGAGGCGGAGGTCGACCCAGACGAAGGCGTCGCCGGCCTCGCGGCCGATCACGATCTCGTCCTTGGTCATGAGGTAGGTCTGGGGCCCGCGGTTGTCCTGGAACGTGATGCGGGCGAAGGAGGTGCCGGTGTCCTCGCGGCGGATGGCCGTGCTCTCGCCCAGGCGGCGGGTGGTGGAGATGCGCTTGGTCTTGGACCCCGAGGTATACGCGGACGGCGGCTGGGCGAACTCGGAGACGACCTCGATGTCGCCGGGCTGAAGCGCGCCGTTGGGATCCTCTTGGAAGCGGATGGACCAGCGCCCCTCGGCGTTGACGTAGCGCATGGTCGGCTGCGGCGGCTCCTTGCGCCGGATGAGGCTCTTGGCGCGCAGGGAGAGGGGGATGGCGGAGCGGTTGAGCTTTTCGAGCTCGTCCTCGAGGATCTTGCGCGCCTCGGCCTCCAGCTTGGGGAAGAGGCTCCGCAGGTGCTCGTGGTCTTCCGCGTGGAGATACACCTGATAGAGGCTCGGCGCGACGGTCTCGGTGACCAGCGGCTCGAGGCTCTGCAGCATGTTTTCGCGAATGGCGAGAACGACGTCCCGCCCTGTCGCACGGTCTTTGATGGTCGTCACAAGGGCCTCCTGGCCGGTCCCGAGCCCCCGGTCCGGCCCCCGGGTGAGTATATCTGTACGCAGGGAAGGGGGGAGGGGTTGTCGGTGGCACTACTCCCCGGCCAGCTCGAGTGCCTCCTTGAGGAGGAGGTTCGAGATGAACATCCCGCACTCCATGAGACGCTCGAGGGCCGGTCTCGCAGCCTGGATACGCCCTTTCCGTTTGGCGATCAGGACCACGCCGACCGTTCCCACCACCGGGATACGGAGGATGTCGGCGCTACGGCGTCCACGAGCGTCATCCAGGATCGCTATGGTTCCCGGATGCGCGATCGCCCAGGAGAGGACCGAGGCTTCGCCGAGACCGAGCTTCCATGTGGAGATTTCCGGCGCGAGCGAGAAGGCTGGTACGTGAACCAGCCAGGGAGCATCCTCAATCGCGCCTACAGCGGGATCGTCCTCTCCTTTCGCCTGAACCTCCGCGAGAACAGGCGGTGTAAGGACGACAGTGGGACTCAAGGCGGTCAGAAGAGGTAGGTACCCGGCGCGGGAGAGGAGGATGAGGGGAGATGCATCAACGACGGATGCCTCAGCCAAGCAGGAACTCCCGCCTCAACTCCTCCGGTGACACCTGAACGACTTCGATCTTGCGGGCGGATAACTCGTCGATGAAATCGGCGCGAGGAACACCGGCGATCTCGGCGGCTTTCCCCTGGGTCACGGCGCCACGGCGGTACCACTCGATGGCAAGAGCGAGACGGGCATCCCTCTCGGCCTCGTCGGCCGACCGGCCCACGGCAGAGAGCACCTCCTCCGGGACGTTGATCGTCAGGGTCATGAAACACCTCCCTTGGCTCGGATGATACTACCTCGTCCAAGGGCGTCGCGAGCCCGTCCGGCCGTGTAAACATTACACAAAATTGATCTCCGAAGACGGAATCCTGCTTAGACTGAGTGTGTTAGAAGAGTGGAGAGACGAAAACCGGTAACACGACGGCCTGATAGCGCAGGACGTTCGACCAACAACTTGGAGGGCATCATCTTGGCGATGGTCGATATTTCTACGGTCCGCAATCCCCGTGTTCGGGTCCTTGGTAAAGCGCTCCGGCTCCCCGCCATCCTCCTGACCCTCGCCGGCCTGAGCGCCGGTTCTTATCTTCCTGAAGTTTCGACGGTGGATGCAGCTCCGGCGCCCGCTCCCGTAGTTGAGGTCGCGCCGGCTCCGGCTGCCGTTCCCGCCGCTGTTCCCGCGATCCAGAGCCCGGCCACGACGCTGCTGGCCAAAGGGGCAGACGGGCTGTCGCCGAAGGTGCTGGCCATGGCGCTCGACGCCGTCGCCTGTGCCAAGACCCGCGGAGTCAGTGGACGTGAAGACCTGCTGACCGTCATCGACTACTCCCTGCCCTCGACCGAGCCCCGCCTCTGGGTGCTCGACCTCGAGCGCGGCGAGGTGATCTTCCACGAGCTGGTGGCCCACGGCCGGGGAACCGGTGACAACTACGCCACCCGGTTCTCGAACCTGAACGACAGCCACCAGACCAGCCTCGGGCTCTTCCGGACCGGCGGCACCTACCAGGGCGGCAACGGCTACTCCATGAAGCTGCAGGGCCTGGACAAGGGCTTCAACGACAGGGCCGAGGCGCGTTACATCGTGATGCACGGCGCCTGGTACGTCAGCGAGGAGCAGGCCCGCACCCAGGGCCGCCTCGGACGGAGCTGGGGCTGTCCGGCCCTCTCCGAGAAGATGGCTCCCAAGGTCATCGACACGATCAAGGGTGGCAGCTTCGTCTTCTCCTACGGCGGCGACCAGGACTGGCTCCAGGCAGCCTCTTCGAACACCTGCGGCGGCGCCGGCGCGACCACCTCGCTGGCTTCCCTCTAAAGCTGACCGAGCCCCATCTGAAGGCCGGACTCCTACCGAGTCCGGCCTTTCCGCTTGTAAGGGGGTATTCTCTCGGCCATGAGACCTCTCGCCGTTCTCGGCGCCCCCTCCAACCTCGGGCTCATGCCTTTTCCGGACGGCCGCCTCCGCGGGGTCGATCGCGCCCCCCGGGCCTACCGCGAGCTCGGCCTGGTGGAGCGGCTCGGAGCCCGGGACCTTGGGGACGTCGAAGCTCCTCCCTACGTCGATTTCGAGCGCCCTCCAGGGGGGACGCGCAACGAGGGCGCCATCGCTAGCTACTCGCGTTCCCTGGCGGCCGCGGTTTCCACAGTAAACGACTTCCTTCTCGTCCTCGGCGGCGACTGCAGCATCCTGCTCGGCACGCTGCTGGGGCAGCGCGATCGGGGGCGGATCGGCCTCGCTTTCATCGACGGGCACTGCGACTTCGCCCTGCCCTCCATCTCCATCAGCGGGGGAGCCGCGGGCATGGACCTCGCCCTGGCCGTGGGCCGTGGCGGCCCGCTGGCCCGGCTTGCCGGAGAGCCTCTCCTCAGGGAGGAGGACGCCGCGGTCATCGCGCGGAAGGACCAAGCCGACGAGCCGTACTACGGCGAAGACTCTCTCCGCAACTCGGCCGTGCTCGACCTCCCCGCCGAAGCCGTGGAATCCGCCCTGACGAGGCTCACCCGTCCGGAGCTGGACGGCTTCTGGATTCATCTGGACGTGGACGTGCTCGATCCCGAGGTGATGCCGGCGGTGGACTCGCCCGAGCCGGGCGGATTGGGGATCGACGAGCTCGCCGGGCTTCTGATCCCGCTGGTGCGGCACCCGAAAGCGCTCGGCATGGAAGTGACGATCTACGATCCCAGCCTCGACCCGGACGGTGTGTACGGGCCGAGGCTGGTAAGGCTTCTGGAACAGGTTTTTCAGTCGCGGTAGCGGTCCCGGTCGTGATAGCCGTTGTCGCGCCAGCCCCGGCCGTAGCGATCGGAGCGGCCGCCGTACTGGCGGTCCAATTGCGACATCAGGCTCCAGATCCGGTCCATGCCGCGGTCGACGTACGGGCGGCGGTTGATGCGGTCGAGCGAGTACGCCACCTGGTTGAAAGCCTGGAGCAGGCCGTCGAGGCCGCGATCGCGGCGCGAATCCCGTCGGTAGTCTCCCGAGGAGGACCGGGCGAACTGGTACGCCTCCTCGTGCAGCTCGCGCAGGGTGGCGGCCACCCGCGCTTCGTCGCGGTCCGGGCGGCGGTTGTTGCGGTCGTATTCGCGATGCATGGCGGCCGCGGTCTCTGCGATCTCGCGGGCGACGTTATCCACGCGCCCGTTCCGGGAATCGCCCCGATAGCGGTCGTCGTAACGGTCTTGATAGCGGTCGTCGCGCCGATCCGAACGGTAGCGGTCCCGTTCATCCGCCATCGCGGCGGTGGAAAGGGCGAGAACCAGAACGGTGGTAGTGACGAACATGCTGCTTCTCATCGATTTTCTCCTTGGTTTGAAGCCTCTGGCTATCCGTCTATCGCAAACGGAGTGCCAAGAAGAGATCGTTGATTCCAAAGGAGTTATCCGAAAAGTTCCCGACCTCTGCAGAGGACAATCGGGGGAGGAGATCAGGACGCCAAGTGCTTCCGCAGGAACGCCGTCATGGCCGCGAGGGTCTCTTCCCGGCGCTGGAAGTGGGGGGAGTGCCCGCAGCCGGGCAGCAGCACGGTCTCGACCGGTCCCGCGATCCGGCTGGCGATTGACTCGACCTGCCGCACCGTGCCGAACTCGTCCTCCTCACCCTGGACGACCAGCACAGGACAGGTGACGGAAGGCAGGAGCTCCTCCAGGTTCCAGGCGAGGAACTCCGGCCGCAGCCAGACGTCCGCCCATCCCTCGAAGGTAGCGTCGGTGCCGGGGCCGTGAAGCCGCTCGAGCTTTTCCCGTACCTCCTCATACCGCTCTCGCAGGGCCGCAATGCTGGAGACGGTCAGCGGCTCCACGAAGACGTGGGGAGATTCCAAGGCGAGCGCCAGCACCCGATCCCGGGTGATCGCCTGGGCGGCATGGATCAGGGAGATCGACGCCCCATCGCTGTGCCCGACCAGGACCGCCCGCCGGATGCCGTGCTTCTCCAGGATCTCAGGGAGGACCACGAGCGCCTCGTCGTGCATGAACTCGACCGGGCGGGGGAAGGGGGCGGGATCCGAGGAACCGTATCCCGCCCGGCTGTAGACCAGCGCGCCGCATCCCAACGCGGCGGCGAGGTCCGGGGCGAATCCCTTCCAGGAGTCAGCGGCGCCGAGGCCGTCATGGAGGAAGATTAGGGTCGGGGTTTCCTCCGGACCGGGACCGATCCACAGGGTCTCCAGCTTCATCTCGGCAGGGGCCCCAGGATCTCCCCCTCCTCCCCCAGCCGTGGATAGTCCACCTTCTTCTTCCTGCACAGCCGGGCGAGCACCGGGTAGGTCCACTCGAAGAGGAGCCGGTCGCGGAGGTCCGGGTCCAGGCGCGGATGGTCGTAGAGGCCGGCGGCGGCGCGCTGGCGCCGGGCTTCGAAGAGGATCAGGGCGGCGGCGACCGAGACGTTCAGGGAGATCCCCATCCCCATCATGGGGATGACCACCAGGGCGTCGGCCATCTCCACCGCCTGGGCCGTGACGCCGGTCTCCTCCTGGCCCAGGAGGACGGCGGTAGGGAGGGTGTAGTCCACCTCCCGATAATCGACCGCGCGGTCCGCGGGATGGGCCGCCAGGATGCGGAAGCCGCGCTCCTTCAACTGCGCGACGGCGCCCTCCAAGTCCTTGTGCCTCTTCACCGGCACCCACTTGCGGGTCCCCCCCGAGGCCGGGCGGGAGATCTTGAGCTGCCCTCTATTCCGCCAGACCGCGTGCGCCTCCAGCACCCCCACGGCGTCGCAGGTCCGCAGCAGAGCGGCCAGGTTGCGCGGGATCTGGACGTCCTCCATCAGGACGGTGAGGTCGGGCTGGCGCTGGTCAAGGACGGCGCGGACCCGGTGGAAACGCTTCGGAGTGCTCATATAGAATGCCTCTTCAGGGAGGGGCGTCCTAGATGGCAACCATAACCGAACGCGTTGGAAGCGGCACTCTTGACCGGATCGTCGGATTCCTCGGTGACGAGGCGGAGAGCCTTCTCAGTCATACATGCAAGGGCATCCGCAAGGAGCAGCTCATCCTGCCCGGCCCCGACCACGTCGACCGGGCGTGGGGCCTCTCAGACCGCAAGCCTCAGGTGCTCGTCAACCTTCAGCGCCTCTACAACGGCGGCCGGCTCCGGGGCACCGGCTACATCTCCATCCTGCCGGTGGACCAGGGGGTCGAGCACTCCGGCGCCGCCTCCTTCGCTCCCAATCCCGAGTACTTCGACCCCGAGAACATCGTGAAGCTGGCGATCGAGGGGGGCTGCAACGCGGTCGCCTCGACCCTGGGCGTCCTCGGCGCCGTGGCCCGCCGCTACGCGCACAAGATCCCGTTCATCGTGAAGATCAACCACAACGAGCTGCTCTCCTACCCGAACAAGTACGCACAGATCATGTTCGCCCAGGTGGAGCAGGCGTGGGAGATGGGCGCGGCGGCCGTGGGCGCCACGGTCTACTTCGGCAGCGAGGACTCCGACCGCGAGATCGTCGAGGTCTCCGAGGCCTTCGCCCGCGCCCATGAGATGGGCCTGACGACCATCCTCTGGGCCTACACCCGCAACAACGCCTTCAACAAGGAGGGCGTCGACTACCACACATCCGCCGACCTCACCGGCCAGGCCAACCACCTGGCCGTCACCATCCAGGCCGACATCGTCAAGCAGAAGCAGGCCACGAACAACGGCGGCTACAACGCCGTCAAGTTCGGCAAGAGCCACCCGCGGGTCTACGGCGAGCTGGTCGCGGACAACCCGATCGACTGGAACCGCTGGCAGGTGGCGAACAGCTTCATGGGCCGCGCCGGCCTGATCAACTCGGGCGGCGAGTCCAAGGGCAAGGACGACATGGGCCAGGCGATCCGCACCGCCGTGATCAACAAGCGCGCCGGCGGCACCGGCCTGATCTCCGGCCGCAAGGCCTTCCAGCGCCCCATGAGCGAGGGCGTCGAGCTGCTGAATGCGATCCAGGATGTCTACCTGGAAGAGGGTGTGACGATCGCCTGACCCTCACCCCCGACCCCTCTCCCATCCGCACTCCCGGCCCCCGGGAGAGGGGCGCCACCACCCTTTCCTGACCAACAAATTCTCGTAGCAAGCCTCCCCCTCTCCCGGGTGGGTGTGAGTGCGGATGGGAGAGGGGGCCGGGGGGTGAGGGTTCAGGGCAGCTTGTCCGGGTTCACCTGAATGAAGATCTCGCGGATCAGCCCGTCCTCGATCCGCATGGTCCCCACGTTCGCAATGCGGCCTTCTACGTAGGTGATGAACCCGGTGCGGCCGTTGACCTGGGCCATCCGCACCTCGAACGGCACCTGCGCCTTGGCCTGAAGGCCGCTGATGAACTTCGCGACCCGCTCGGCGCCATGCAGCGAGATTTTCGCCGCATGGGTCTTGCCGCCGCCGTCGGAGATGCAGACCGCGTCCTTGGCGAGCAGGTTGAGCATGCCCTGCATGTCCCCCTGGCGGCTGGCCTGGAGGAAACCGTAGAGGAGGCGGTCGTGCTCCTCCGGATCGGCCGGCCGCGGACGGGCCACGCCGCTCAGCTTCTGGCGCGCCCGGCGGTCGATCTGGCGGCAATTCTCTTCGGTCTTGCCGATTGTCTCCGCAATCTCCTTGTGGCTGAAGTCGAAGGACTCCCGCAGCAGGAAGACCGCCCGCTCGACCGGATTGAGCCGCTCCAGCAGGAGGAGGAAGGCGGTCGAGAGGTCGTCCGCCAGCTCCCGGAGCGACTCGGGGCTCTCGGATCTGTCCTGGATCAGGGGCTCGGGGAGCCAGGGTCCGACGTAGTCCGTCAGCCGGTTGCGGGCCGCTCCGAGGTTGTCGATGCACAGGCGGGTCACGGTGCGCATGAGAAAGGCGGACGGATTCTCCACCGTGGCGGGATCGACCGCCTGCCACCGCAGCCAGGCGTCCTGCAGGACGTCCTCGGCCTCGCTGACCGAGCTCAGCATGCGGTAGGCGACCCCGAACAGCCGGCCGCGCTCGCGTTGGAACGCGGCCAGCGGATCCGTCCGGTGGAGAGGCTCCGTCAACGCCGGCCCTCCACGCTTTTTGGGGAAACTGCCGTGGCCGGAGCGAACTGCTTCGGCGCGCCGGTCCAGCGGTAGAGCCGGATGCCCAGCTTCAGCTCGCCCCTCATCACCCAATAGGTCATCTGGCAGATCATCTCCTTGACGAACACGGCCAGGCGGCGGGTCCAGACCCGGCCGGTGGGCGCGTCGTCCGCCGCCGTGAACTGGACGAGGCCGTCCTTCCTCCCCAGGCTCACGCAGCGGATCACGATGGCGAACGGGAACGGCTTCGGCTCGCGGCCCCGGAGGACGCGGGCCACATTCTCGCCGACGTGCGCGCCCATGGGCAACGCGCTGACGCAGCCCATGCGGATCATCCAACCGCCGGCTCCGGCAGCGACCGCGGCGTCCCCGGCCACGAAGATCTCCGGATGACCCGGCACGCGGAGGGTGTCGTCGACCCGCACCCGTCCGGCCGCGTCGGTGGGGAGGCCGGCCTCCCGTGCCAGGGGGAGCGCCTCGAAGCCTCCCGCCCAGATACAGAGGTCGAAGGGGATCTCACTATCCTTGTCGATCGAGACCCCCTCGCGCAGCTCGATCCCCAGCTCCCGGAAACGCCGCAGGAAGTGCTCGGCCGCGGCCGTGGACCAGCCGTCGCCAATGCGCCCACGGGTTGCCAGAGTGACTTTCAGGCCGGGAATGCGCTCGGCGAGCTCGGTGGCGGCCTCGATGCCGGTCAGGCCGGCGCCCACGACCAGGGCGCATTTTCCGGATTCGAGCCGCTCGTACGCCTGCCGCAGCTCGGCGGGATCGTCGAGGCGGACGGCCTGCTCAATGCCCGGAGCCGCGGCCGTGCGGCTGCCCAGGGCGTAGATGAGGGTGTCGTACTCCAGCTCCAGGCGCTTGCCGTCCTGCGTGCGGGCCAGGGCCCGCCGCCGTCCGGGCTCCAGCGATTCGACCCGGGCCTGGACGAAGCGGATGCCGCGGCGCTCCAGGAGCCGGTAGGGCAGGGTGCGGGGCGCGGAGCCCGCGAGCGTCTCGTGCAGACGGATGCGCTGCACCAGCTCGGTGCGCGCGTCGATCAGGGTGATGTCGGCGCGGACGCCGTTGATGACGAGGCGGGATGCTGCCATGACCCCGGCGTAGCCGCCGCCGAGGATCAGGATCTTGTGGTTGTCGTTCGTGTCTCTCATGGGATCGCTCCCCCTTTCGAGGGCAAGACGATCCAGGCGGGGGAAACGTGACAGCGCCGGGTAGAGGCGTCTCCCCGGCGCGTGAGGCGTCCAGCCCTCGGGTAGAGCCGTCTACCTCTGAGGTAGAGGCGTCTACCCGAGGGGTAGAGGGGTCTACCCGCCGTCCAGCCTCTCCACGCGCCGGGTAGAGGGGTCTACCCCGCGGGTAGAGGCATCTCCCCCTGGGGTAGAGGGGTCTACCCGGCGTCCAGGCTGTCCACGCGCCGGGTAGATGGGTCTACCCGTTCGATAGAATGCCCACGCCGATGATGCTCCTCCACGACCCCACGGCCCAGGAGACCGAAGCCTTCCTGGAAGCCCAGCGCGGCTCGCGCTTCTCCTATCCCGAGGTGGGCGCGACCCGGAAGGGGGCGCCGCCCTACTACAAGGTCGACCACAACCGCGTGCGGCTCGGCACGGGGGAGGAGGCGTTCAAGATCGCCGTGGCGGCCATGCGCCAGTGGAAGATGTTCGACCTCGGCTGGGCACGCATCGCCTGGCCCGGAGCCCCCATCGAGGAGGGGACGACCGTGGCCGTGGTGGCGCGGACCGCGGGCTTCTGGTCCCTGAACGCCGCGCGGATCGTCTACACCCTGGACGAGTCCGACATCCGGATGCGCCGCTTCGGCTTCGCCTACGGCACCCTCCGCGACCATGCCGAGATGGGGGAGGAGCGCTTCTCCCTGGAGCTCCATCGCGGGGACGGCAGCGTCTGGTACGACCTCTTCGCTTTCTCGCGGCCGCGCCTCTGGCTCGCCCAGATCGGCTACCCGCTCACCCGGGTCTACCAGAGGCGCTTCGCCCGGGATTCGATGGCCGCCATGCTGCGCGCGGTGGAATCGCGCGTCAAGTAGGTTCAGGGGTGCCGAGGGCGCTCCAGGAAGGCGAGGGTCCTGTCCCAGAACCATCTCGCGATCTCCGGCCGTTCGATGCGCGGCGCATGGCCGGCGTCGTCGCGCACAGCCAGCACGGCCCCCCGCGGCCCGTACTCGCGCACCAGGCCGTCGACGCCGTGCGGCCCGACGATGAAGTCCTGCCGTCCGAAGATCACGAGGCCCGGAGCCCGCGCCCGGGTGGCGTCGAAGAACGGCAGGTCGGTCGCGGCGAGGAAATTGGGCGTGGGGTAGGAGCCGCCCTGGGTCGCGGTCACGTAATCGATCGCGGCCTGCGGCGCTCCGGCCATGAAGATCGTCGAGCCGGCCCCGGGGATGAAGAAGTACCCGTCCGGCGAGCTTTCGAGGATCCCGATGAAGGCCGGATCGGTCAGCGGGCCGGCGACCGGCGGAGAGTCGTAGAGCATCGCGGCGGTGACCGTCGAGCGCACCTTGCGGGGATTCGCCGCCAGTCGAACGGCGATACCGCCGCCGTAGCCCTCGCCGATAAGGTCGACCCGGGGCACGCCGCGCAGCCCGCGCACGTAATCGACCACCGCCGACATGGCCTCCGTCTGGGTATCGAAGTCGGCGTCAGTGCCGTCCGCCGGCTTGGAGCTGTCGCCGACGCCCAGGAAGTCCACGGCGAAGGTGAACCAGCCGGCGCGGGCGAGGATCGTGGTTCCGTTGTAGCCCTTGGCCGGGATCGCCCAATGCTGCCGGTTGAAGGCCGAGCCGTTGAGGAGGATCACCGCCCGCCGCGGGGACCGGGCGGCGCCCGCCTCCGTCCAGGTCTCGGTGGCGGCGACGAAGCCGCCGCCTGGAAGCCGGATCTTGTGCTCGGCGGTGAAGACTTTCTCGGCGCCGCGCGCCGGCAACGGCAGGGCGGCGAGCGCGAGCGTGAACAGGAGGCAGGTCCAGCGAGGGCCGGGGATGGACATCCGCAATTCTCCTTGGTCGAGGTGCCGCTTGATCCATCGATGCTACCCTAGTCGGAGCCTGATATGGAGAGAGCGGTCCAGATCCTCGCGGCAGTGAGCTTCCTGGTGATCGGGATCTCCCACATCGTCCAGCCGCGCGCCTGGGTGGAATTCTTCTTCCTGCTGCGCGACAAGGGTCGGGCCGGGGCCTTCCTGAACGGCTTCCTGAGCCTCGGGATGGGCTCGCTCATCGTGGCGTTCCATAACGTCTGGAGCGGACCGGCCACAGTGCTCACGGTGCTGGGCTGGCTCTGGGTCCTCAAGGCGCTGCTGGCCTTCGCGAAGCCCGAGATCGGGATGAAGGGCCTCGCCCGCGTCTCCATGGAGAGGTCGTGGGAATTCGTGGTGGCCGGCGTGGTCCTGGTGGCTCTAGGGCTCTTCCTCGTCTGGCTTGTCGTTAGGGGGTAAGAATGAAGAGGCTGTTTGCCGCATTGCTTTTCGTCCATGCGACCCTCGCCGGAGCCCAGGTCGGCAAGCTCCTG
>DASUNJ010000301.1:0-2873 GCA_036277235.1 Thermoanaerobaculia bacterium
GCTATAACGGGCGATGACCAGCCGAAGCTTCAGGAGCAGATCGAGATCAGCGGTAAGGGGCTGCAAAGTGCCTTCCTTGTTTTGTCGGAACGCAGGGATGTCGAGCCGGAGCCCCCTTGCCCTTGGTAGCCGTCCGGCGTCAACGCCCTCTCGTGTCCGAAGACAGGCACAACCTTACTAAATAGGTGCGGTCGGATGGAAGGGTGCTCCGTTGCCACCCCTGCCGGGGCTCTAGACTAGAAGGAACCCTCCCGAGGGTGGAGCTCGGCGGCCTCCATTGGCGTGGGGCTGTACAGCGCCCGGATTCCACTCAGCGCTCCGAGGGAAGCACAGAGGAGGTGGACGATCCTGTCCCGCGGCACGTCCTTCACCTCATGGTCTCGTCTCGTTGCGCTCCAGGAAGCCCATGCGAGGCTCTCCTCTCGAAATCGGTCCTTTCGGATAGACACCAGGAAGGCGATTCCGGGTGAGCGGGCCCAAGTGAAGCGGAGGTGACCCGTCTACAAGAGGCTCTGAAAGTGGCGGACGTAGAGAAGCGGTGCATGATCGATCAGATTGAGCTTCTTGATGACGCTGCCCCCGCGCCGCAGAGCTCCGAGAAGGCCACGTAGCGGGAGCGGCTTGCAGGTTATGACCTGACCGAGTTGGTGATACATCCCGGAATCGGGAGAAGCGCCGGAGGGGGGGACCAGTGGCACCGGTGTTTCAAGTGGCGGCACCTGGGCGACGGGATCGCTGCCGTGCACGAAGCAGACGATACGATCGTTGACGGTCTTGCCAAAGCTGGCATCTCCGACGCGTGGAGCGCCATAGACATACACGCCCTGGACACGCTCGCCGAGGCGAGTGGCCGTGAGGATCGCCATGGCTCCTCCCAGGCTGTGGCCCGTGAGCCAGAGCGGACGGCCGGCGCTCCCGATACGATTCAGGATCTGGTCGAGTTCCTGCTTTATTTCGTTCACGGCCTTGGCGAAACCGGAGTGAACGCGGCCCACGGCGGCCGGCGAGGCCTCGATGAGACCTGCCTGAGCGTCGGTGATCGAGTCCGCGAGAACTCCGTTGAGGTTCTTGATCGGATGCACGCCCGGGATGAACACCTGGGTACCTCGAAAAGCGACGATGACGACGCCGTTCCCCTCGGCCACAAATCCCTGTGTGCTCTTTCCACTCACGAAGCCGGCCAGTTTGAAACCCACTTTGGCGAGCGCGCGCTCGATCACGGGAGGCTCGTTGTAGGCAAGCAGCGACATTTCGGCAAGCCACCAGGCATTCGCGCGGGAAAAGCCGGATGCGGCGGAAGGCGTGGGCTCGAAGGGGGGCCGGTTGGGGATTTCGAAGAACGGATGGTCCTCTTCAGAGACAGGAGGGAAGAGACTGACAATGGAGGTGAACATGCTTGGCCCTCGGGGTGAAGAGGTACGGTCCCAGCTCTGATTCTACCCCTCCAGATGCTAGACTTTGGGTGTACCTAATCGAGGAGGTTGTCATGCGTGCCCTGGCTCTTGCGATGATTGTGTTGTCCTGTGCGGCGTTGGCCCTGGCGGGCTTCAATGTGAACGTGACCAAGGCTCCCGGATTCGATCCGTCGACCTTGTCGAAGGTAGTGGTCGTGATGTCCGAGTGTCATGAGGCTCTGGATTGCCGGAGGCTGGAGCGGGAGGTGGCGGCGGAGCTGACGAGAGCGCAGCCCCGGCTGGTGCCCATTGTTGGAGATCCCGTCTACTCTCAGCTCCTCGGCCTGGGCAAGGAGCGCTACTCGATCGATTTGAGGGAGCAGCTCTCCACCGCGGTCGGGGCCGACACGCTGCTGGAGCTGTCGGCGCCCCATGCGTCGCCCGGCATGGCAACGCGGAAGAGATCGGAGGTCAAGCTCACCCTGCGCCTGGTCCGCCCCTCGGGAGAGATCCTCGTCGTCGCGGACGGCACGGGCCGGCCGACGAACACGCTCTCGTCGCCCGAGAAGGCCGCCGGAGAGGTCGCCGAGCGGGTCTTCGAGGAAGTATTTCAGCCCTGACCACGGAGCGAGGCCATGTCGATGACGAAGCGGTACTTCACGTCACTTTTCAGCATGCGCTCGTAGGCCTCGTTGATCTGCTGGATGGGGATGAGCTCGATGTCGGAGACGATGCCGTGCTCGGCGCAGAAGTCGAGCATTTCCTGGGTCTCCGCGATGCCGCCGATCAGCGAGCCGGCCAGGGTGCGCCGGCGCATGATCAGATTGAAGACGGTGGGCGAGGGGTGCGGCTCGCCCGGCGCGCCGACGAGGACCATCGCGCCGTCCCGTTTGAGGAGCACGAGAAAGGCATCGAGGTTGTGCGGAGCGGCCACGGTGTTGAGGATGAAATGGAAGCTGCCCGCGTGCCTGGCCATCTCCTGGGGGTTTCTGGAGATCACGACCTCGTCGGCTCCGAGACGGCGCGCGTCTTCTGCCTTGCCCGGCGAGGTGGTGAACAGCACCACCTGTGCGCCCAGGGCGTGAGCGAGCTTGACTCCCATGTGGCCCAGTCCGCCGAGGCCCACCACGCCGACCTTCTGGCCTCGGGCGACCTTCCAATGACGGAGGGGTGACCAGGTGGTGATGCCCGCGCAGAGGAGGGGGGCGGCGGCCGCCGGGTCGAGCTTGCCGGAGAGGCTCAGGACGAAGTGCTCGTTGACGACGATCTTGTCCGAGTAGCCGCCGTAGGTGGGACGGCCAGTCTCTTTCTCGATGCCTCCGTAGGTGCCGGTGGAGCCGTTCTCGCAATATTGCTCGAGGCCCTCGCCGCAGCTCGTGCAATGCCGGCAGGAATCCACCAGGCAGCCGACCGCGGCGAGATCGCCCTCCTTGAACCGGGAGACCTCCCTGCCGGCCTTGACCACCCGGCCGACGATTT
>DASUNJ010000302.1:0-2105 GCA_036277235.1 Thermoanaerobaculia bacterium
GGACTACGACGGCGCCCTCTGGCTCGTGATCTCGCCGGACGGCCTAGTCGCGGTGGACGCGACCTCGCGCCGCTTCGACGGCCCCTGGGGAACGCCGGTCGCGGGCCGCACCGTGATGGCGCTCGCCCGCTCGGCCACCCGCTGCTCGCTGGTAATCTCATCCGGCGGCGACGGCGACGAGCCGGAAGCCTGGACCTACGAAGTGCCCGCCCTCCAGCTCCGCAACCGTCAGGAAGTGCCCCTCGTCGCGCGCGGAGGCGTGGGAGGTCCGCGCCAGCTCGCGGTGACGCCGGATGGCACCGTGGCCGAGCAATGGGTCTCGGCCGCCGTGCTCCACCTGAAGATCCACGGCGCGCCGCTGCTCCAGGTCCCGCTCCCCGGAGAGGACTGGGAGCCGGGAGAGATGGCCATCACCGGCGACTGGCTGGTGGGCTCGGCCCGCGGCCCAGCCGCCGCGCGCGTCTTCGTGGTCCACCGCGGCACCGGCCGCCTCAAGGCCGAGGTGCTCCTGGGCCGCGCCCAGCGCGTGAGCCTCCACCTTCAAGGCCAGACCCTCGCCCTGACCGACGACCGCGGCCGCCTGCTGGTGCTGGACCTGGAGTACGGCCAGCTCCGGCGCGACCTGCGGCTGTGAGCTCCGGGTTGTATGATGGTGCCCATCATGCGATTCATTGAAGCCCGCTACGAAGAAGGTCTGCTCAGGCCGGAAACACCTCTGGCGCTGACTCCGGGAGAGCGTGTGGCGCTGATCGTGGTCCGCCATCCGGATCCGAAACGCTGGAACCTCGAACGATTGGCCAAGAGCGGGGCAGAAGAGGACCAGGCGCTCGCCGAGCAGGGACTCGACCGGTGGGCAGACGCGCTGGACGATGAGGACCGTAGTTGAAACGGGGCGAGGTGTGGTGGGCAGACCTGGGTCCCTTCCGCCCGCGTGAGCAGACCGGCCGTCGTCCTGTGATCGTCTGGCAGAGCGATGCGCTGACGAGCGCCCTTCAGTCAGTGCTTGTCGTTCCACTGACCACCAACCTGGACCGAGCCAATCTGGCAGGAACGGCGATCATACGGGCTTCGCCGATTCAGGGTCTCCCTGCAGACTCCGTGGCTCTAGCCTTTCAGATGCGGGCCATACCAAAGAACGCGCTCGATACCGTATCCGTGCCCTCACGGCCAAAGAGCTCGCCGAGCTCGAGCTGGCGACTGACGAAGCGCTGGGACGCATCGAGCCCGATTAGGGCTCGTCACGAAACAAGTGGCTCATCTGTAGAGGGCGGGGGCTCCCTCGCCCGCGTAGCGGGGGAGGGCTGGGGAGGGGGTGCTCCGAAACCCGCCGGTGCCTTTCGTTGGGACCGACTCCTGCTCCTCGGCGAATGCCGCTCCTGCCGCAGCCGCCAGAGCGCGGCCACGCCGGGGGTGATGGCCGAACGGAAGATTTCGAGGGCGAACCAATGGGTAGCTATATCTACCCATATACCCGGGGTGTCTACCCATTGTTTTTCCTCGGCCGTTATATGAAGCGGTCCTTCGTCCAATATCCGCGGCCTCCAGCCATATAGAAAAGCTCTCTCCCCATTATTTGGACGTGCCGAGTATATGGATCTGCCCCGTCCGCGGGAGGGACGAGGCAGATCTATATATCCGCCTTGGCTGGCTATATAAAGGGAGCGTCATCCATATAAATCCTCCAGGAAGTTATATAACCGGGGACTCCCCAGGAGCAATGCGTGTTCACAAGCATGGATCTGGACGAGAAGCTGTTCCAGCAGGCGTGGCAGCTCACGGGTTTGAGGACGAAGAAGGCGGGGATGGAGGAGGCGTTGCGCTGGTGCGTCTGCACGAGCAGGCGGGCGTGCGCGAGCTGCGGGGGCAAGCTCGGCGGCTCAGCGGCAACCGCCAGAGGGCGAGCGAAACGGTCTGAAGGTCGAGGGAGGGACGGTGAAGGTCGAGCGGCTGCCGGAAGCCCCCCTCCCCAGCCCTCCCCCGCTACGCGGGAGAGGGAGCCCCCCGCCCCTCTACAGATGAGCCAACTTGTTTCGTGACGAGCCCTTAGTACTCTGGCACGGAAATTCGGTCACGTATTCGTCGGGCGGCCGATCGTCCGGCCCAAC
>DASUNJ010000303.1:0-5365 GCA_036277235.1 Thermoanaerobaculia bacterium
CGGTCTCAATGCCACGATGGAAGGGAGGTTTCCGGATGCGGTCCGGAGCTTCCAGCGTGCCCTTGAGATCAGCCTCAGGCACGATCTGCCGCAGCACGCCGCCGTTGCGATGAGCACACTGGGCTACTGCCTCACCCTGAAGGGCGCCAAAGACGAAGGCCGCCGGCTGCTCGAGGAGAGCCTGGCGACCCTGCGCGCCCTCGACTGCTCCTTCTACGAGCCCGCCCTGCGCCTGAACCTGGGGTTTGCCGAGCTCGAGTTGGGAGAGCCCGACAGGGCTCTCCACCAGGGGCTGACCGTGCTCGGACTGCCGACCTACCGGCACGAGGGCAAGTTCGCCCGCTATCTGGCCGGAGAGGCTTGCGCTCAGCTGGGGCACGAGCGGGAGGCGGGAGAGCACTTCGACCTCCTGCAGAAGACCTACTATCCGCAGTATCCGGATCTGACCGAGATCCTCCTGCTCTACCGGACTCACCGGTTCTTGAACTGGCTCGCGTGAGGGTTCAGTACGGCGAGTCCGGCAACCGGAACCCCCACTCCCGCCCGCGCTCGACGGCGTCCAGGTGGAGCAGCAGCATCCCGATGCCCGCCGCGCCCTGCATGTAGCCGGTCTGGGCGTAGACGTAGTCGGGCTTCACCCGGTGCTCGGCGTGGACCCACTTGAGCCCGTCGCCCGCCGGCGTGGCCTTCGCCAGCAGGGCCTCCCCCACCTTGCGCGCGAAGTCGAGACCCTCGCCCGTGGCCTTGTGCAGCCGCAGGAAGAGGTCGGCCACTCCGGCGAGTCCGCAGCACTGGCCGGCGTTGTTCCAGAAGCCGGGCGTCTGCTTCTCGGGGATGCCGCTCGCCAGGATCGACCGTGTCCCCCGCTTCGCCCAGGACGTCCAGCCTTCGTCCTTCGTCGCCTTGGCGAGCTGGTAGAAGAGGCGGACGGTCCCCGCCGGGCCGTGGCACCAGCCCAGGTAATAGAGATCGCGGCCGTCGGGCTCCGGCTCGTGATGGAAGATCAGGCAGCCGTCTCCCTCCGTGTTGGCCACGGACTGCAGATAGCGGGCTCCTGCCAGGGCGGCGTCGAGAGGCTCCTTGCGGCCGGTTTCGAGATGGAGGGTCGCGAGGGCGTAGGCGATGCCAGCCGTACCGTGCGAGAAGTTGGGCATCAGCCGCTTCGCCTCGGGATCGTTCGCCATCCGCCACTTCCGGCCGCCCGCGTCCGGGATGCCCAGCTCGGCGAGGCGCATCCCGGCCGCGAGCGCCAGCTCCCGCGAGGCGGGACGGTCCAGCTCCCGTGCCATATGTAAAAGGTAGAGGATCGTCCCCGCGGACCCGGCGATGACGTCGAGCCCCGGGTCCCACTCGACTCCCGCTCCCGCCGGCTTCGCCCCGGCATGGACGAGATCCAGACAGCGCTCCGCCCCCCTACGATACGGCTCCTTATCTGTCGCCTTGGCCACGTGGTAAATCGCGAGCCCGATCCCGGGCACGCCGGTGTAGAGACCCGCCTGCGCCTGCCCCGCCCCCCCAGTACCGTCGAGCGCGGCGGGCAGACCGGCGATCAGCCAGTCCGCTCCGGCCGCGGCCTCCTGAAGCCAGGACTCGTCGCCGGTCACCCGGGCCAGCTCGACCAGGAAGAGGACGACTCCGGAGGTCCCGGTGTACAGCTCGGGGCTCGCGCTCATCCCCTCGGGACGCTCCGGACCGCCGAGCCAGAGGAGCCCGTCCGGAGTCGCCACCCGGGTCGTGCGGATCCAGCGCCCGGCTTTGATGGCGGCGTCGAGCCAGCGGCCGGGCTTCTCCTCGGCGTTGAGACGGAAGGGGACCCCGATCCCGGTTCCGGCAATGGCTGCCAGGTATATCAGCTCCCGCCGGGTGAGTCCCCTTCCAATCATGCCGGCATCCTACTTCAGGCTCAGCCGCGCTCCCACCCGGAACGTCCGGGGTCCCATCGTCTCGCGCACCCAGTTGCCCGTGCTCACCCCCAGCGCGTTGGCGCGCAGCATCACGTAGCCGCTGTTCAGGGCGTTGAAACAGTCCACGCTCAACATCAGATTCGTGGGTTGCAGGTTGAAGCTCTTGGCCACGCGCAGATCGAGCACGTGCGTGTCCGGATAGCGGTAGTCGCCCACCTCCGAGCCCAGGGGGACGAAGCCGAGCCGGCCCTCCGACGACTCGGGGAGGAAGACGCGCACGGAGTACTGAATGGGATACCCCTGGCGCCCGCCGAGGATGCCCGCCAGGTCGAAGCCCCACTTGCGATTGCGCGCCACCTGGACGAGCCCCGTGATGCTGTACGACCACCGGCTGTTCAGGAAGTAGGCCTGATTTCCGCCCAGTCCCACGCCGTTCAGCACAGGGCTGCCGTCCCTCACGCCGCCGGGCGCTTTGTCCGTGGGATCCTCGTTCTCCGCGTCCGGGATCCGCCATCGCCAGTCCTGCCAACCGGCGTTGGCGCGCAGCATCCACCCCTCCGACAGGCGCTTTTCCGCGGTCAGGAACACCCCCTTGAAATCCTGCTCGCGGTCCCCGTTTTCCAGGTGCAGCCCACTCCGGGAGGTCACCCCGTCCCGAAGCTCGTACCAGGTCGTCGTGTACTGGCGGCCGTCCGGTGCCGTCAGCGTCCGGCTCCCCCCCGGCACGTAGTCGTCGCGCCGGTGCAGCCGTCCCAGGTGGGTCAGGTTCTCCGGCGAGTAGGCATCGCCGTCGAAAACCCGGCGCTCGTTTTCCAGCATGCCGGAGAGTCTTCGCCAATGCGCCCGCAGGCCCACCACGAAGTTCGGGCGCAGGGCGTGCTCGACGCCCAGCAGCGCCTCGTCGGTCCTCGGCGCCTCCAGGTTCGGATCGAGGGAATTCGATTCCACGTATTCCAGCGTGAAGGGGTTGAATCCGCTGGTGGGACTGGCGATCTCGTCCAGGATCTCGTCCCGCGTCAGCGTCGGGTCGCCATTGTTCGACGTGTAGAAGATCCGGTACTGCATGTAGGCGACCGGGTTGTTCCACGCGCCGGCGCCCGTATCGAGCTGGTCGGCGTACTGCGAGTAGCTGGCGCGCAACAAGGTGGAGCGGTTCTCGCCCAGGGCGTAGGTGATGCCGAGGCGCGGGACGATGTCCGACCACTCGAAGCCGGCTTCGGCCCCCTCGTAAAAGACCTCCGGCATGAGGTCCGGAGCCACCGGATTGGCCGGGACCGTGGTCGGCAGGGTGCGGCCCCCCTGCTGGTCCCAGCGCACGCCGACGTTGGCCGTGAACCGTCCCGCCGTCACCGTGTCCTGGACGTAGACGTCCTTGTACTCGCCCTTGAACCGGTTGACGCCCGGGCGGGTGAGCGTGAGATAACCGCCGTAGAATTCCCAGCCGCCCGCGGCATAGCTGGAGCTCGAGTCCACCTCCACTTCGCGGTAGCCGGCGCCGAACTTCAGCTCGTGGCTGAGATCCCGGGTGTTGAAGAAGTACGTGCCGTCCCCTCGGATCTGCTCCTGCGGCCGCACCGCCACATAACTGAAGGTGCTGTTGTTGGTGACCCCGTTCTCGTCGATGTACATGATCTGGGCGCCGCCCTGGGGATCGAGGCGGAAGCCGCCATTGACCTTGGACCACAGCACCGAGGCCAAGAAGTCGGGGCTGAAGATGTGCGAATCCTCCAGCTTCATGGCGGTGGGACGGTCGCCTTCGCGCCTCTGGATTTGCGTCGCCTCCGGTGTCGTGGTCGGGCTGCCACCCTTGCCGCGCTTGAACTTTTCGTCGTCCCAGACAAAGAACGTGGCCGAGTTCGACGAGCCGAGCTGGCCGTTCAGCTTGAAGTTGCCCGCCTTGAGCTGAGTCTCGTCCCTGTGGTCGCCGACGGTCAGCAGATTCACCGTCGGCACGCTGTACGAGCCCCAGGCCCAGAGATGATCGCGGACGATCGGGCCTCCCAGCTCGAGGCCGTAGTCCTCTACCTCCACGATCCGGTTGCCCGCCGTGAACGACGGCTGCGCCCGGTTGTTGTTCCAGGGTCCCGCCTTCCCGAGGTCGTCCTGGTCAACGTTCGAGTTGGCCACCAGGCTGTCGTCCGAGAAGTAGTAGTGGCCGCTTCCCCGCCAGCCGTTGGTGCCCCGGCGGGTGACCATGTTCACCACCACGCCGCCGGTGGCCACGGATGCGTCATTGCCGCCCGTGGTCACCTGGATCTCCTCGAACGCCTCGAAGTCGAAGTAGCCTGGCGGCGTGCCTACCGCGGTCATGTCGGTGATCACCATGCCGTCCATCGACCAGACCGTCTGCCCGCTGGCCGCGCCCGGGCCGACGAAGCGGATCTGCGACCCGCCGAGGTTGCCGCCCACGTTGACCTTCTCCATGAGCACGCCGGGCGCGGTCTTGAGCACGGACCACGGGTCCCGCGTCGTGGGCACCTGCTCGAGCTCCGCGCGGGGGACCGCGGTGCCGGTCGAGAAGCGGCGCTCGTCGAGGAGAGGCGCCTCGCCGCCCTCGACCGTGAGAGTCTCCGCGATCGCCTGAGAGAGGACGACCTGGATCTCCGTGTTGCGTCCCACGCTGATGACGAGGCCGGGATACTCGACCGGCGAGAAACCCTCCAGGCGGCTCTCCAGGTTGTACTCGCCGGGAGGCAGCCCCGGAAACCGGAACCGGCCCTGCTCGTCCGTGACCTGCACCTGCGGCGCGCCGCCCCCCGAGAGCGTCACCGTGGCTCCCGGCAGAGGCCCTCCCTGCGGATCGGCCACCGTTCCGAAGAGGCTCCCGGTCTGGAGCTGCGCGCCGACAGGCACGGAAAAGGCCGTAGTCAGCGCTACTGCGAGGACGAATAGGCGAAAACACTGTAAAAGCCGCATCTCGTTCCTCCTTTTCAAAGACCTTCAGAAATATGGTCAGCAGTAGCGCAAGCCGCGTGCCGCAGAGAATGAACAGCGCGCCGCCCCCGCGAGTCGTCATCCGCAGGGGGCGACGCCGTCCTCCGCCGAGGACCGGGAACCTTGGTGAGGCGCCCCGCGCTAAAATGAGCAGGCTGCTCCAGGAGGATGGATTGACACCGACACGACTCGCCACCGCCCTGCTCCTCCTGCTCCTGGGATGGCTCGCTCCCCTCCACGCCGCGCAGCGAGTCGAGGGATACGGACCCTGGCGCTTCGGCATGAAGCCGGCTGAAGTGCAGGCGGTCGAGGCGCACGGTCCCTACACGCCCGTCCACTCGACGGGCGGGCTCGAGACGAAGAACGGCCCCTTTGCGGGAGAGACCCGCAACGTCTCCTTCGTCTTCACCCCGGCGGGCCTCGCGCACATCCAGGTCTGGGCCTATCAGGGGAACGACTTCGAGCAGGCGGCGAAGGAGCTGCACGGGGTCTACCGGTATCTGGTGGAGACCTTCGGCCCTGTCCAC
>DASUNJ010000304.1:0-3726 GCA_036277235.1 Thermoanaerobaculia bacterium
CGTCCGCGGAGAGCTCGCGCCCGATCTGGAAGGAGCGCACCACGCGCACCGTGCCCGCTACCTCGACTGCATCCCCCTCCCGCAGCACGAGGCGCACGCTCCCATCCGGATCGGCGCGGAGCAGCGCCCGGTCGTTGGCGGCGTTCACGCCCGAGCCGGCGAGCTGAGCCAGGAAGAAGAGCGAGCCGCCGTCGTTCAGGCTCTCGAGGGTCACGTCGAAGTAGACCGCGCCGGGCGCGCCCGGCACCGGCCGGCCCTCGGCGGCGACCAGGGCCAGCGTTCCGGGCACGTCCCACCAGATCGCCCGGGTCAGGTTCGACATGGTGTCGAATTCGTCGGCGAAACCCTGGAACGCGATCTGGTTGCTCTCGTTGATGGCGCCCTGCTCGAAGAGGCCGAAGGTCGCGCCCGGCGCGAAGCCGGGGGCCTGGTCCCCCTGTCCGAAGCCGCTCAGGGGGAGCGATCCCCGCGCCACGAGGGCCAGCCCGCCCGAGCGGTTCGTCCACACCGAGTTGAGCCGGGTCTTGCCGCTGCGCAGGACCGCGCCGAACAGCGCCGCCCCCCGGTCGTTGACCGTGGGCACGAGGTTCTCGCCGTCCGCTCCGAAGGTGGGAGAGCTCGAGGTCGGCCCGAAGGTGGTCTTGCGGCCGTCGGCCTTGTCGCCCTCGCGTGCCAGGATGCGGAGGCCGCCGCCGCTCTCGATCCACAGTGCCTCGTCATTGTTCTTGTCGATGCGCGGTCCGTTCATCCAGGCCTGGGCCAGGACCCGGCCGCCGTCTCCGGCGTCGAAGGCGAAGAGGGGGCCGAAGACGCGCATGGGATCGCCGCCGAAGACCGCGCCCGGCACGCCCGGAGCGGACATCCGGTTGACCAGGACCGCCTCCCAGGCGCCGCCGGAGTTGCGCCACAGCCCCTTGTTTTCCGGCGGCGCGGCGCCCCCGCTGACGTACCGGCCGCGGAGCAGCACGGTCTCGCCGCGGGTGGAGAAGCCGAAGTCCGCGATCTCGGCGTCCGCCGGCAGGCCCGGCAGGTGGTCGCCGGAGAGGACCAGGAGGTCGAACGACCCGAAGCGGTCGGACCAGATCCCGGCGCGGTTGACCACGTCCGGGTCCTCGACGCTGCCGGCGAAGGTGAGCCGGCCGTCCTGGATGCGCGGCGTCTGCGGGAGATCCGGGAAGAGCTCGAAGTCTCCGGCGGTCCCCGGAGCCGGGTCCCCCGCCTTGAAGACCCGCTCCGTCGAGCCGTTCACCTGCCGGTAGAGGGCTTGCAGCAAACCGTCCACGGGATGCCGGACCGTCACGACGAAGGAGACGTGCCCGTCCGCATCGATGCGGGGTGTGTCGCCGATCGCCTCGACGGCGGCTCCGGCGGGGAAGCCCGGAGCCGGGTCCCCGGCCTCCAGGACTTCGTGGAACGCGAGCCTCGGGGAGGGCTGGGCGAGGGCCACGAATCCCCCGAGGGCGGTCACTGCGGCGAGGGCCGTGAGGATGAAGAACCAAGGATGAGAACGCACGCGGGCACCCCCTTTCGGTCGTCCATATAGTAAGTACCATATGGATTGCAAAAGGTTTGCCCGGCTGGCCCATACCCCGTCCCGCGGATATCATAGGGACCGATGAGCTTCCCCGGAGGTAGTGCCTGGTCCATGGCGCGGGATATCGCGGAGGGGTTCATCATGATCACGGAGCGCTCTTTCAAGAGCCTGAGCCGGTCCGACCTGGACCAGCTCGCCTTCGAGCTCGAGCGCCACCTCCGGGACTTGCGCGGCGACCAGGCCCCGCTCGACGACATCCAGGCGATCCAGCAGCGCAACCGCAAGATCCAGCGCGTGAACACGGCGACGATGGTGTTGCGCAGCTACCGGGCGAAGGCGAAGACTTGAGCTTTGCCCTGACGGCTCTCCTGGCCGTTTCCGTGGCCTTCTTCATGGACCGCATGTGCGAGGGGCGCGGGCTGCTCCCGCCCGGCTTCCTGGATCCCTGGCGCCGCATCCTCGCCTGGACCCTGGTAGCCATGATCCTCTGGGTCGGCGCCTTCGGCTCCCTGGCCAGCATCGGCCAGGAGACGCCGGAGCTGGACCTGAGCCAGCTCACCACGCCGCGGCTCTTCCTCCTCCACTTCCTGCTGGTGATGACGATCGTCTCCTGGTTCCTGCTGGGATTCGCAGGGGTGAGGCCGGCTCCGCCGCCGCCTCCACCCCCTCCGGATTACCCTTTGTCCGACGAGGAGCCGGCTCCCGTCGCGGCTCCAGCCGCTCCTCCCGTCCCGCTCTTCCGCCAGTTCATGGCCCAGTTCGGCTTCATAGCTCCGGACGTGCCGCGGGAGATCGGTGTCGGGGTCCTGGTCGGGATCGGGTCCTGGGGCGCGGTGCTGGCGGTGGCGATCCTGCTCGGGCTCATCATCATGGCCCTGGGCGGGGAGGACGCCCTGCCCAAGCAGCCGCCCGCCCTGATTCCCTGGATCGTGGCGCTGCCGGTCGGCGTGCGCCTCCTGATCAGCCTGTCGGCGGGCGTGGTGGAGGAGGTTTTTTTCCGCGGCTTCCTGCAACCGCGGATCGGGATCTTCCTCTCCACCCTGCTCTTCATCCTCGCCCATTTCTCGTACGGGCAGCCGTTCATGCTGGTGGGGATCGGCACCCTGTCGCTGATCTACGCCTTCCTGGTCCGCTGGCGGCAGAACATCTGGCCGGCCATCGCCGCCCACTTCCTGTTCGACGCGGTGCAGCTCCTGTTCATCATTCCGTTCGCCTTGAAGTACATGGAGAAGGCCGGGACCGGGAACTGATTCCCGGCGGCCCCCGTCTGTAGAAACCGGTGCTAGACTCCGCCCGAGAAGAGATGCCCCAGGAACGCCACTTTCATCTGGACGTCGGAAGCCGCTTCGAGAACATCGAGCTGGTCCAGGTCGTGCTGCGCGATTCTCTGGAACGGCTTGGCGTGGACGAGGATACGCGCCACTGGGTGGACGTGGCCGTCCGCGAGGCCGTGGCGAACGCCATCAAGCACGGCAACGCGCAGGACCCGGGCAAGCAGGTCCACGTGGACCTGTTTCGCGAGGGGGACGAGGTGGTGATCCGGGTGGAAGACGAGGGGACCGGCTTCGATCCGGCCCAGCTTCAGAATCCCCTGGCGCCCGAGAACCTGCTCAAACCCAACGGACGCGGCATCTTCTACATGAAGAGCTTCATGGACGACATACACTACGGACCCCGGCCGGGCGGCGGCACCGTCGTGACCTTGCGCAAGAAGGTCGCCGGCTCGTCTACCCAAGACAATCGGGGCTCCTGACACCGGATCTTACGAGGAGGGGAACCATCCCATGGCGATCAACGAGAGGAAGCGCAACGACGTCACCATCCTGGACATCAGGGGAAAGATCACCATCGGCGCGGCTGAGGAGGCGTTGCGCGACGCCGTCCACCGGGTGCTCGACGGCGGGGCCCAGAAGGTGCTCCTGAACCTGCAGGGGGTCACCACCATCGACTCGTCGGGCGTCGGCGAGCTGGTCAGCGGCTACACCAGCGCCACCAACCGGGGCGCCAAGATCAAGCTGACCAGCCTGCCGCCCAAGATCAACGACATCCTGACCATCACTCAGCTCATCACCGTCTTTGACGTTTACGACACCGAGGACGAAGCGGTCGCCTCGTTCGCCTGAGGCGCCTGACACGCCTGAGGAAGCCGGGCGCCCACGCGCACTGGCCGGCGGGCTCGCGGAGCTCGCCGG
>DASUNJ010000305.1:0-8660 GCA_036277235.1 Thermoanaerobaculia bacterium
CGGTCCCTAATCCCCCATCACCATCTCGCCCAGATCCCCCAGGATCGAGCCTTCGCCCTTGCGGTTGCCCGCGCCGCGCGGGATCGCGGCAAGCACCCGCTTCGCCAAGCGGCTGAACGGCAGCGACTGCAGCCAGATCCGCCCCGGACCGGTCAGCGAGGCGTAGAACAGGCCCTCGCCGCCGAAGAAGGCGGTCTTGATCCCCTTCACCATCTGGATGTCGTAGTTGACCGTGCTCTCGAAGGCCACCAGGCAGCCCGTGTCGACGCGCAGGGTCTCGCCCGGGGCGAGCACCTTGTCGAACACCGTGCCGCCCGAGTGGACGAAGGCGAGGCCGTCCCCCTCCAGCTTCTGGAGCAGGAAGCCCTCGCCGCCGAACAGGCCGGCGCCGAGCTTGCGCTGGAAGGCGATTCCCACCGAGATCCCCTTGGCCGCGCAGAGGAAGGCGTCCTTCTCGCAGAGGATGCGCCCGCCGTGCTGCTTCAGGTCCAGGGCCACGATCCGGCCCGGGTAGGGGGACGCGAAGGCGACCTTCTGGCGGGTGCCGCCGCTGTTGGAAAAGACGGTCATGAAGAGCGACTCGCCGGTGAGCACGCGCTTGCCCGCGGTGAGGAGCTTGCCCATGAGGCCGCTCCCCTCCTGGCCCGAGCCGTCGCCGAAGATGGTCGCCATCTCGATGCCTGGCTCCATGTAGAGGAAGGCGCCGGCCTCGGCCACGCAGGCCTCCCCGGGATCGAGCGTGATCTCGACGTACTGCATCTCCTGGCCGAACAGCTCGTAGTCGATCTCGTGCGCCGCGGACCGCATCGGAGGCGGCGGAGGCGGTGCCGATGAGACCGCTGGCCCGAACGCGGAAGCGAGCTCCGGCTGGCTCGTGATGGGAACCCAGTTGGCCATGCCCTCGGAGAAGACGTAGGCGTCCCGCCCGAAACGGCCGCTGCGGATCGAATCCTGCACCTCGGCGGTGGACCACGGCCCTTGCTGCTGCCCTCCGATGGCTACGTACCAGAATCTGTCGTTCATGGGTTTGCTCCTCTCTCGGGGAAAGTCTATCAGGGCCTGTACTAGACTCCCTTCATGCGACTCCGCACTCTCTTCCTGCTCTGCCTGATTGCCGTCCCTGCTTCCGCCCAGGAGGTCCTGGAGCTCGTCGAGAGCTTCCCGGTGGAGACCACGCTCGACCATCCCGACCTGCGGGACGCCTACGTGGTCTGGCCCGAGATGATCGACCGGGCGCAGAAAACGCTGGACTTCGCCGAGTTCTACGCCTCGGACGACCCTGCCAACAAGCAGAGCCGCCTGGAAACCGTGACCCAGGCGGTCGAGCGCGCCGCGGCGCGAGGGGTGAAGGTCCGCTTCCTGGCGGAGAAGGTCTTTCAGAAGACCTATCCCGAGCTCCTGGCCCGCCTCGGCGCGAAAGGCATCGAGGTACGGATCTACGACTTCGCCGCCATCGCGGGCGGCGTGCTCCACGCCAAGTACTTCCTCGTGGACGGCCGCGAGCTCTACGTGGGCAGTCAGAACTTCGACTGGCGTTCGCTCGAGCACATCCAGGAGCTGGGCGCCCGGATCATCGAGCCGGAAGTGGCCCGCGCCTATGCCGACGTGTTCGAGACCGACTGGGCCCTGGCCGGCGGTGGTGACAAACGAAACCGCACCCGATCGGATTACCTCTTCCCCGCCGCCGTTGGTGACGCCCAGGTGACGCCTGTGTTCAGCCCCACCGGCTGGCTACCCGACCCCACGCTCTGGGACCTCCCGCGCCTCGTCGAGATGATCGACCGCGCCACCAGGACGGTGCGGGTGCAGCTCCTGACGTACAAGACCACGTCCCGCGACGGGTCCTACTTCGACACCCTGGACGCGGCCCTGCGCCGGGCGGCGTCGCGCGGGGTGCAGGTGCAGCTCCTCCTCGCCGACTGGGGCAAGCGCAAGGGCACGATCGAGGGGCTGCAGAGCCTGGAGGTAATGGCCGGGATCGACGTGCGGATGAGCACGATCCCGCCGTTTTCCGGCGGCTTCGTGCCCTTCGCCCGCGTGGGCCACGCCAAGTACATGGTGGTGGACGGCCGCCGCGCCTGGATCGGCACCGGCAACTGGGAGGGGGACTACTTCACCCAGAGCCGCAACGCCGGGCTCGTCATCGACAGTCTCAAGATAGGAGATCGGCTCGACCGCTACTTCGCGAGCGCCTGGGGCTCGACCTACGCCTATGACGTGGACGCCTGCGCTACCTACGAGCCGCCGCGCGTGGCGGAGTGAAGGCGCAAAGCGACGATCTGGGTCTGCTGGATAGGCTGGAAGTTGTCGTCGCTCACCAGGACGAGCGTGCGGTCGCCGTCTGGCAGGTCCGGGCCGAAGGCGATGCCCTCGAGGTTGTCCGGGCTCTCGAAGGTATGGAGCAGGGTTTTCCGGACCGGCGTGTAGGTCTGCCCGGCGAGCGATTCCATCCCTGAGACTTCGGTAGCTCCGTCAATCGAGACGTGGAAGAGCTGGACCTCCATGCCGACGCCTTCCACGAACTCCCTCTCCAGGGCGAGCAGGCCGCCCTCCGGGAGGATCACGAGGTCCACGAGCCCCCGCACGCTGAAGCCGCTCCCCCGCCGTTCGATCGGGTCCAGCACGTAGACATACTGCGCGGTCGGCACCTCCGAGTCGTAGCGCAGGAGCCGGATCGGGTGAGTAGCGAAGCGGGCCTCGTCAGGCGCGTCCTGGGCGAGCGCCGTCTCGTTGCCCGTCCACAGGGTCTGCCCGTATAGATCCAGCGCCTCGAAGCCCGCGTTGATCCGGACGCCGCGGCCCGCCAGCTTGTCGGCGAGGAAGAGATCGGGCACGGGGAGAGACCGGAGAGTCTCCCCCGCGGCCGAGACCTCGCGGATGGAGGGCTCCGTCTCCGAGGAGACCAGGAGCGTGCCCCGCGGCGTCAGGGCGAGCCCCTCGCCGTCGAAGGTCTTGCCGTTCAGGCCGGCCAAGCGGAGGGCCGACCGCGGCACGTCGTAGAGCGTGTCTCCTTCCAACGGAGCAGCGCCGCTCTCGGTCACTCCGAACCGCAGCTCGAACACCCGCGCCGGCGTGTCCTCCTGGTTGTCCACGATCGCGCGCCAGGCGTCCCCTTCGACACGGACGAGGTCTGAGAGGCCGCCCACGGTGAGACCGTCCACCTCGGAGTTGGATGGAATCACCAGGGGGCCAGTTCCCAAGAGAGAGACGGTGTAGGCCGGGGCGGGGCCGGGAGCGGCGGACGTGGGCGCGCGCCAACCGCGGTCCGGCACGCAGTTGGACAGGAAAGCGACCAGCGAGAACGCCGCGAGGTGCCAGAGGGCCCGCTTCACGGCTTGGGCACCAGCTCGACCTCGAACATCAGCGGCCAGTACTTGCCCGTGATCAGGAAGCGCTTCGTCTCGGGCATCCATGCGATGCCGTTCAGCACCTCGGCCCCGGCCTGATAGTCGGCGGCGGCCAGCAGGCCCGAGGCGTCGATCACGGCCGTGACCTCGCCGGTCGCGGGATCGATGCGCACGATGTCCTCGGTCTGGTAGACGTTGGCGTAGACCGCGCCGTCCACGCACTCCAGCTCGTTGAGCTGGCCCACCGGTACTCCACCCATGCGGACGCGGACCTCGCCCACGGCCGCGAAGGTCTCCGGATCGCGGAAGGTCAGGCGGTCGGAGCCGTCACTCATGACCAGCCGGGCGCCGTCGTAACAGAGGCCCCAGCCCTCCCCGGTGTAGCGCAGCTCGCCGGTCTTCTGGAAGTCGGAGAGGCGGTAGACCAGGGCGACGCCCTCGTTCCAGGTGATCTGGATGAGCCGGTCGCCCACCCGCGCCAGCCCCTCGGCGAAGTACTTCGGCGGAAGGTCCACGCGGCGGCGCACCTCGCCGGTGGCGGGGTCCACCTGCCTCAAGCTGGATTGACCATAGTGCCCGGCGCTCTCGTAGAGACTGCCTTCGTGCCAGACCAGCCCCTGCGTGTAGGCGGACGTGTCGTGCGGACGGGTGGAGATCACCTTGACCGCGAGCCGCTGCGGCCCCGGAGGCGGAGTGGGAGTCGGCTGGGAAGCTGGCGCTCCCTGGCCCGGCGAGCAGGAGACGGCCATCAGCAGGACGGCGAGCAGTCTCATCCGCCCCACGAGCAGTCGCTCGATCCGCCGATGGGCTGGCCCGGCGGCGGCGCGGGCGGCGCGGGCAGCCGAGTTGGATCACCTATCGGACGCTCCAGGTAGCGATCGATCTCACCGGCCAGGAAGGCACGGTGCGCATCCGTACTCTTGGTATCCAGTTGATTCCGGAGCGAACGGAGCGTGCCGTCCACCCGCGAGCGCACACCCGCGGACGCGGCCGGATCGCTCGACAGGCCGATCATCCGCCGCACCACCACCCACTGGACCGCCCGCCGCAGCTCCGCCCGCCGGGGATCTTCCTTGCCGGACGTGCCTCCGAACGTGAAACTGGATTTCGTCAGCGCGTCCAGCACCTCCTCGAAGCCGGGCAGCTTGGGATCGCGGCGGTGGAAGTCCACCAGGCGAGCAGCCCGCTCGGGCTGGAGCAGCCCCTGCACCGCCATGTCCGCGGCGGCGGACGCCGCGGCGATCGGATCGAAGGCCGGGGCCGCGGAGGTGGGGAACATCTCCGGGTTCGGCTCGTAGCCGGCCGGCCGCGGAGGCAGCACCGCGAGCACGCCCTCGGGCAGGTCCAGGGCCTCGGGCTCCATGGCACCCAGGACAGTGGCGAGGGCTTTGCGCTGGATCTCGCCATCCACGGGCTTGACCGCGGGCTGGCCATCCCCACGCACCGCGTAGCTGTAGTCCAGGCCGCCCACCACCTTGAGAGCGCCGTCGAGCTGGTAGCGGTGATGGAAGTAGACCGGCGCCAGCACCTCCTGGAGCAAGGCCAGGGGCCGCCCCTGCGCGATGTTGTGCTCGCCAAAGCGGGAGAGCGCGATCCGACGCACGGCCAGGGCGTGGCGCAGCGCCTCGATGACGTCGGGGCCGTTGTCCCAGAGGATCGCCCGCGGATGGGCCGCTCCCCCGGGCCGGGCGTCCTCGTCAGTCAAGAAGAGCAGCCCGCGCTTGATCGCATCCCGCATCAGGGCGTCCTGGGCCCCGGCCTCGTTCGTGCCCGGCGGGTGCTGGCCGTAGGCCCAGCGGATGGCGAAGACGTCCCACTCTCCCACTCCCGTGCCGTAGGCCTGGGAGAAATCGAAGTTGCCCTCCGGGGTGATCCCCACCATCGGCGCAGGGTAGTCCATGACCGAGGCGCGGCCGTAGGTACTGGCAGCGAAGTTGTGCGCCAGGCCGAGGCTGTGCCCCACCTCGTGCGCGGCGAGCTGGCGGATGCGCCAGAGCGCGAGCTGCACCGGGTCGTCCGCCGCGCCGCTGCCGGTCTTCCCGGTGCCGGCGAGCCCCTCGAAGAGCAGGCGGTCCTGCCGCACGCGAAGCGAGCCCAGGATTACGCGCCCCTTCAAGACCTCGCCGGTGCGCGGGTCGAAGATCGCGCCGCCGTAGGACCAGCCGCGGGTCGAGCGGTGTACCCACTGGATCACGTTGTAGCGCACGTCCAACGGGTGGACGCCGGGCGGCAGCACCTCGACGCGGAAGGCGTCGATGAAGCCGGCCTTTTCGAACGCCTCCTTCCACCAGCTTGCCCCTTCAAGCAAGGCAGTGCGCACCGGCTCAGGGGCGCCAGAATCGACGTAGTACACGATCGGCTCCTTGACGCGCGAGCGCTCCGCCGCGGGATCGACCTTCTCCAGACGGTGGCGGCCGATCCAGCGCACGTCGATGGGAGCGTCGAGCGGCGCGGCGTAGTTCAGGAAGCTGATGCCGAACGAGCCGGCCCGCGGATCGTAGGCCCGGGGCTGGTAGCCCGGGTCCGGGAGCTCCATGAGCGAGTGGTGCTGGACCAGGGTCATGGTGCCGGGCAGCGGCGCGGTCTGAGTGACGAGCGGCCCCGGCTCGGGGGAGGAGTAGGTCAGCAGCGACTCCAGCTCCACGTTCTCGGGAAAGGCCAGGCAGTTGTCGAGGTCGGCGACGCTGCGCGCCGGATCGAGCTGCCAGCTCCCCTGGCCGGTCTGGCGGAGTTGGGCCACGACGCCGTGGACGTCGCGGACCAGGAAGCTGGTGAAGTCGACCAGGGCGCGGCCGTCGGGGTCTTCGGCCGCGATCTCGCCGGCCCAGATCACGGACGTGGCGAACGACTCGCGCACGGCCTGGATCTCTTCCGGGTTCTCGGACAGCGCCCGGAAGCCCAGGTTCGGCTGCTCGATCAGCAGCCGGCCGCCCATCCGGCGCAGGGTGATCACAGAGACGATGCCGAGCTGGCCGCGGTCGAGCCCCACGGGGTTCGAGCCGAGGCCGCTCCGCAGCGTATCGGCGTAGAGGTAGCTCCCGATCTCGTTTGACCCGGCTTTCACGGGAGGCACTTCCAGCCAGACCTTGCCGGCCTTGCGGTCGAGCCAGATCGTCAGGAGGCCGGCGCGGCGCTCCATGCCGGCCGTCTTGGAGGCGACGGTGACTGGACCTTCCTGGGCCGCAGGAGCGGGAGGAGCCGCCAAGGACGGCAGGGCGGTGAGCAGGGCAAGGAGGACGGCGAGCGATGCTGGTTGTCTCATGCGGTTCGGCAGTCTACACCAGGGTGCGTTGCACCGCGGTACAATGGTACCTTCATGAATCCTCATTCCGGGGTACCTCCCCCGTGAAGGTCGACGCCGGTCTTCTGACCCTGACGTACTTCCTGGCCCAGGCTGCGTGTGCCGGTCTCATCGCGGCCGTGCTCACGGCGTTCCACCGGATCTATCGCCGCCGGTACCTGCAGCACTGGGAGCGGAGCTGGTGGGCGTTCCTGGTTTACCTGCTCTGCGCCACGCTCGGCGTCTTTCTCCGTCTGAACGCCCCGGCGCCGTTCCCGCTCCGGATCGGCGTCGCGGCCGTCGCGATGATCGGCGGCTTCTGGCAGCTCGCCTGGCTGTACTTCGGAGTGCGCGAGGTCGCGGCCGGCCGCCGGATGGTGCGGCGCGCCGAGCGCCGGATCCTGGCCGGGTTGGCCCTGGCGGCGGTGATCATCTGCGCGGCGTCGCTGGCGGTCCCGCCGGGCATGAGCTTCCACCTGCGGATCGTCATGCGCGCGCTCCCGGCCGGCACGGTCTTCCTGCTCTCCGGGTGGCTCCTGCTGCGCAATCGGGCACAGGTCGCCGCTTTTGGGAACGCGCTGGGGCGGAAGCTGCTCGGCGTCTCGTTCGTGCTCTACGGCCTGGAGCAGCTCCACTACCTCGCCATCTTCGGCGCCGACGCCCTGCTGGGCCTCACTCTCGACTACCCGCTGCTCCTGGGCGTGGCGGACCTGCTGATGCAGACCGCGATGGGCATGGGCATGGTCATCTGGCTTCTGGAAGAAGAGCGCAAGCGGGTGCTCGTGGCTTCGGAGCAGATCGAGCACCTGGCCTACCACGACACGCTGACCGGCCTGCCCAACCGCAGCCTGTTCCTCGACCACGTGCGGGTCGCGCTGGTGCGCGCCGAGCGCGAAGACCAGAGCGCCGCGCTCCTGTTCCTGGACCTCGACCGGTTCAAGTCGGTCAACGACTCGCTCGGGCACAGCTCGGGCGACGAGGTGTTGAAGGTCGTGGCCGAGCGCCTGCGCGGCGCCCTGCGCCAGGGCGACGTCGTGGCGCGCCTGTCCGGCGACGAGTTCACGGTGCTCCTGCCGGGCGCCGGCAGCGAACAGGACCTGGGCCGGGTGGCGGGCAAGCTGCTGGACGCCCTGCGCCAGCCCATCCCCTTCCAGGGCCGGCGGATCGTGGTCACCGCGAGCCTCGGCATCAGTTGCTTCCCAGGTCACGGCCGGGAAGCCGAGGACCTGCTGCGCAAGGCCGACCTGGCCATGTACCAGGCGAAGCGCAGCGGCCGGGACGGCTTCCGCATCTACGCTCCCGCCCTGGACGCCTACGCCCGCGAGCGCGCCTCGCTGGAGAACGACCTGCGGCGGGCGGTCGAGCGGGGCGAGATGGTCCTCTTCTACCAGCCGATCTTCAACACCTCAAGCCTGCGGATCGTGGGCGTCGAGACGCTGCTGCGCTGGCAGCACCCGGAACGCGGGCTGCTGGGAGCGACAGAGTTCCTCTTCCTGGCCGAGCAGTCGGGCATCAGCCAGGAGCTGGATCTGTGGGCTTTGAGCGCGGCCTGCGCGGAGATGGCCGCCTGGAGGTCGGAGGGGGCGCAGGTGCGCCTGTCGGTGAACCTCTCCTCCCGGCCCTACCGCCACGCCGAGCTCGGGGACCTGGTCGGCCGGGTGCTGGCGGAGTCGGGCCTCGCGCCGGAGGGTCTGGAGCTGGAGATCGCGGAGACGCTGGCCATGCAGAACGCCGAGGCGAGCCTGAGCGTGCTCCGGCGTCTCAAGGAGCTGGGGGTGCAGGTCTCGATCGACGACTTCGGCACCGGCTACTCGTCGCTCGCGTACCTCCACGACTTCCCCATCGACTCTCTCAAGATCGACGAGTCGTTCGTGCGCCTGCTGGGCACCAAGCAGAGCGGCGCGGGGATCCCGGCCTCGATGATCGCGCTCGCCCGCGGCCTCAACGTGCGGGTCGTGGCCGAGGGGGTCGAGACCGAGGAGCAGCTCGAGCTCCTCCGCGAGCTGGGCTGCGACGAGGCCCAGGGCTACCTG
>DASUNJ010000306.1:0-4558 GCA_036277235.1 Thermoanaerobaculia bacterium
AGCCAACCCTCCCCCTCCCCGGGGGGAGGGACCCTTCCGCCCGCGCCGTCCGCCAAACGCGGCGTGCCATTCTCCAAACGCCGCACGCCATCCTCCAAAAGGAGGACGGCATAATCCAAAAGGCGGACGCCATCCTCCAAACGCCGCATGCCATCCTCCAAACGGCGGACGCCATTCTCCAAACGGAGCACACCATTCTCCAAATGGAGGATGGCATTCTCCAAACGGCGCACGGCATTCTCCAAATGGAGGACGGCATGCTCCAAAAGGAGCGCCACATGCTCCAACCGCGGCGCGTGCCCCTCCGGCTCCGAATCCCGGAAAGACCTCTCCGATCTCCATGCCCCGGCGTCGCCACTCCACGTGCTCATGTCACATGACGTGACATGGAGATCTTCCTTCTCCATACTCCTTTCGTCAACGGCGTTCTGTAGTCGGCAGGTGCCAATGAAGGCGCCGGCCAAACGAGAAGGAGATCTGCATGGTCGATCGGAAGACGTCGAAGGGCGGTGGAGAGGCGAAGTCGCCACTGCCGCCAATACCGGCAACGCCACCGCCGGGGTGGCAGCTCAGCGACGAGCGGCTGCTCACGCGCAAGCTCTGGTTCCCCAGTTCGCAGGTGCAGTCGCTGTACGTGGTGTACCTCCTGGCCCTCGCGGCCCGGATGAGGGTGGGCGTGACCCTGGCCAGCTCGGGTTGCTGCCTGTCCGTGATGCTGATGGAGCCGTCGAAGCCTCGCCCGGAAGCTTCGCGGAAGCTGTTCAACTTCGCAGTCCGGCTCGGATGAGCGGGCGCGGCAAACGAAGAAAGGAGATTCGTATGGGCGTGAACACATCGTTCGCGGATTACATCGCCGACTGGCGCCGCCTGCTGCACCTGCTGGCGATCAACATCAGCCAGGGGTTGATCCCCGACATGCCGGTCCTGCGCGGCGCGCTGGAGGCTGCTCTGGTGAGCCTGGAGCAGAGCACTGCCCAGCAGGATGCCATCCGAGGGGAAGCGAAGGACAACGCCGCCACGAGCCGCGAGCATTTGCAGTTGGGCTTCGATGCGGCGCTGCAGCTTCGGGCCGCGATCCGATCCCATCTGGGACCGCGCAATCCGAAGCTGACGGAGTTCCGCGTCCGGGTGCTCGGCCCCCGGCGGCCGAAGCCCACCCTTCCGGAGGACATCCGCCCCGGGGCGAAGGCCAAGCCCGAAGCGCCGGAGCCGGCGGTCGAGCCGGAGGTTCCTGCGTCGTAGTCTTCCCTTCGGGGGCGTGCCCATGCACGCCCCCTCTTCCTGCCCGTGTTTTCCGGCAGTTGCCATGTCAGACTCGGACCCTTCCCGCTCGGCGTCGGCAACTCTCCTGCCCTGTGGTGTACACTGATCGTCATGGAGGTCGACAAGGAGGTCCAGCGCTATCTCGAGCTGCTCGAGGGCCTCATCAAGGTCGAAAACTTCTCCATCCGGGAGGTGGAGAGGCGGCTCGGCTGGGGCAAGGGGACGCTGAACGGGATCTTCCGCGGCAAGATCGAGCTCAAGCTCCGCCACCTGTTCGGGATCCTCGACCTGCTGGGCTACACGCCGGAGCAGTTCTACGAGCTGGCGCACCGCAAGATGCCGGAGGGCACCTCGGTGGCGCAGCGCATCCTCCGCATCCTCGACGACCTCGGGGTGGACCGCCCCGCCAGGCCCCAGGAGCCCGCCCCGCGCGCCCTCGACGACGCCGAGCTCGAGCGCCGCATGCGCGACATGTTCGACACCCTCTACGAGGAGCGCGAGCAGCGGGAGCGGCAGAAGCAGGCGCCGGGTAAACGGGGGACGGGGTAGAGACGCCCCAGTCCTCTACCACCATGCTGCCGGGTGTACAGGGTCGGGGCGTCTCATGGCCCCAGCCGCCACGAACGCCGGCAGCACGCCTGCGGTACAGGTGACGTCCTGGGGAGACTGGGTGGATCAGGCTGCCGTGGGGGATCAGATCTGCTGTGGGGTGGATCAGGCCTCCGTGGGGAGACGCCCCGACCCCTGTACACCCGGCAGGTTCGTGCCAGCGTACTGGGGCGTCTCTACGGCCGGATCGCGGACCGGATTTCCGGATTTCACAAATCAGCCAGCGTGGGTGGCGGCGGGGTGCCTCCCGGACGACGGTCGAGGTCCCGCAGGTAGGCGGCGATCTTCGCGATGCCCTCTACGGTCACCCTGCCTCTGCGGCAAGCCTCGCGCAGCACCAGCACGGCGGCCAGCGCTTCGCGCTTGACGTTCAGACTCAGGAAGTCGTCGACCAGCTTCTCCGCAAGCGCCTCGACCTCCTCCGCCCGGCCCTGACGCAGCAAGACCGCGGCGAGGTCGAGCCCCGTGATGCCTGCCACGTAGAACAGCTCGAGGTCCTCGAATTCCGCTTTGGCGGTGCGGAAGGCTGTCTCCGCGCGGTCGAGCTGGCCGAGGCCCGCGAAGATCTCTCCGGACGTGGCCCGGAGCTTGATCCGGTTGACCTCTTCATCCGGGAGAAGGCTGTGATTCTGTGCATTCCACAGATGGTGCTGAGCCTTCTTGAGGTGCCCGGCATCGACGGCGTAGAGGATCGTGTTCTGGAGCGCGGCGGTGCCCAAGCCCGGGTCCCGTTTCAGGTCGAGGAGGGTGAACCCCTCTGTGACAACGGCTAAGGCTTCCTCTGCGTTCCCCTCGCAGGAAAGATAGTGGCTCTTCGTGATGAGGGTCCGGCCCGCCATGTGGCCGTCACCGATCTGGTGATAGATGAGGAAGGCGCGGTCGATCAGCTCGTGAGCCTCGCGGAAGTGCCGCTGGTCGCAAGCCAGAGAAGCCGCGAGCTCCGAGATGCGGGCAGCGAGGTGCAGGTCTCCGCTGCCTCGCTCCATGTAATGAAGCGCCTGGGTCATCACGATCTCGCTGATCGCCGGCTGGTTGGCAGCACGATAGGCGTTCGCCAACTCGGCCAAGGCGCGGGCGCGGGTGTCGGCCACGATGTGCGGGCCGTAGACCCGTGGGTCGAGACGCATCGCAGCCTTCTTGGCAAGATCGGCGGCCTCGATCATCTTCCCCGGCTCCTCGTGCCTGAGGGCTCTCGCCTCTTCGAGCAGAAGGTCGACCGTGGGAATGCCCTGGATGGCGTCGTGCTCTTCCTCGCTGAGGTCTCGGAACTTCCGCCTCCCCTGCACAAGGTCCGCGATCACGGACGCGGCCCGCTTCCGTTGCTCTCGAACGATCCCGGTCCGGTCAAGGGCCTTCCTGCAAGCGCGGTCCAGGGCGGCCTCGTACAGGTCGCCGGTCTCGGCCGGCTTCTCAATATCGACCTTTTCCGGCGCGATCATGACCTCCAGGGACGGGCTGACGTAGGAGAAACAGGAGGCGCAGCCCATCAGGTGGCGCGTGACGAGCCTCCGCCTGGCTGGCGGCAGGGCGCTGAGAAGGAAGCGGTCTAGATCCTTCCGGCTGGGGTGCTTGAGCACGAGTCCCCCTCGTCTCTCTTACTGCATCAAAGGTGCGTGCATTCTCTCACACCTGCTGCGCAGGGGCGGCGCAGCCGCCGCCCCCGAAGTGAGCAGCGCTAGCCGTTAGGGTCGATTGAGTACCCCTGGTCCTCATCAGTGGTCGGCGGCGGAGTGTTCGGTGGCGGCGTGGGGGCCTCCTCTTGCACCAGGCTGGCGGCCCAGCTCCACAGCATGTCGAAGAATCCGGCGGATTGAGCGGGGGTGGCGAGGGTGGCGGCGAGCGCGGCGGCGAGGGCGAGTCTCCGAACCATGGTTCCTCCTCCGGAATGCCGCGGGGGACGCGCCACGGGCCTCCATGGCCCCGGCGCCCGCGGCGCAACGCAAAGAAGCGGCGTTGTCGGACCCCTAGTGTCCGGCAATTCGTCGCGGAAAGCCGCATCTTAGCTTGAGAGTTCCTCAACTCACCGCGGTGTTGTCTTTGGAGGCAACTCCGATCCATTCGGGAACATGTTGACTTCCACTCGGCAATTGACCAGAATACGCCTCCATATGAGAGAGAACATGACGTGCAGGCCGGTGAAGAGCGCGCTCGCGGGTGCCATCGGTGGCCGGATCCGGGCGCTCCGGATAGAGAGGCAGTGGAGCCAGCGGGCACTGGGCGCGATGCTCGGCATCGAGACGTCCAAGCTGAGCAAGTACGAGAACGGGGAGCATCTCCCTCCGCACCTGACGCTGGTCCAGATTGCGGACGTTTTTGGGGTCTCCCTCGACGTGCTGATGGGACGGCGGACGGCGGATGCGGCGCTGGGAGACGAGCTCGCGAAGAGCCTGCGGCAGTTGGAGGGGCTGGGGCCGAAGGAGCAGTCGGCAGCCGCGGGCATGATCGACATGCTGCTCGGGTTGCACGGCATGCTCGCGAAGCGGACCCGGCCGGCGGGGACGGAGAGGCTTCAGGGTGCCCGGTCCGGGCCGCGGGACGCGCGGCTCGTCCGGCTCTTCCACGAGCTCGCCGCCCTGGAGAAGGATTACCGCGACGTGGCGGCGTCCGTGCTGGAGGGGGTGCTGCGCCTCCTCCTGTACGTGCGCAATCCGGAGACACCTTGCACGGAGGTTGAGCCGAGATGATC
>DASUNJ010000307.1:0-2686 GCA_036277235.1 Thermoanaerobaculia bacterium
TGGACCTCGGGTCGTAGCCGGACTCGGCCAGGAAGCGCACGCCGAGCTTGTCGGACTCGAGCTCGTCCTGCCGTCCGAACCGCATGTTGACCATCTGGCCGATCAGCGCGGCCACGGCGGCGTTGTTGCGGCTCGAGGGATTGTTCGGATCGTAGGTGGCGAGGACCGCCGCGCCGGTCAGGCCCTGGGTGAGCTGGGCCTTGGCCATGTGCTCGGCGCCATGCCGGCCCACCACGTGGCCGATCTCGTGCCCGAGCACTCCGGCCACCTGGCCCTCGCTCTCGAGGCGCTTGAGCAGGCCGGCGGTGATGAACACCTGGCCGCCCGGCAGCGCGAAGGCGTTGATCGTCTCCTCGTCAGCCAGGACGTGGCACTCGAACTTGTAGGGCGTCTTCTCGGCCGCGCTCTGCGAGATGATCCGGTCGCAGATCTGGTCGACGGTCGCCTGCGCCTCCTGGTCGGGGTGCAGACCTCCGAATTGCTCGGCCATCTGCGGCGCGGCCTGGAGGCCGAGGGCGACCTCCTGCTCGGGGGTCACGCTGACGTGCTGCACCTCGTCGGTGACCGGATTGTATTCACGGGAGCTGTAATAGCTGATCAGCGAGAAGGCGGCGATGGCGAGGGCGATCAGGATGCGACCCCCACCGAAGCCTCTTCTTTGCGGTCGTTCAAGAGGGTTCATGACTCTCCTCCTCACAGGGCGGCCGGCGAAGCTGCCGGCCATGGAGGAGGGGTAGAGCAAGGAACGTACCCGGTCCTACCGCTTCGCTTCGTACCAGCTCGACCCCCAGCCAACATCCACAACCAGAGGGACTTGGAGCTGCGCCACGCCTTCCATCTCCTGCTTGACCATGACGGCCACGGCCTCGGCCCGGTCCTCGGGGACCTCCAGGACCAGCTCGTCGTGGACCGTGAGGAGGAGGCGCGAGTCGGGGTGCTCCTGCCGCAGCCGGCGGTCGATCGCGATCATGGCCAGCTTCAGAAGGTCGGCCGCGGTGCCCTGGATGCGGGCGTTGATCGCCATGCGGCGGGCGTTCTCGCGCAGCGCCCGGTTCTTGCTCTGGATGTCGGGCAGCCAGCGCACGCGGCCGTAGAGCGTCTCGACCTTGCCCTCCTTCTCGGCGCTCTTCTGCGTCTCCTCCACGTAGGTTCGGACCCCGGCATAGCGGTCCAGGTAGGCCTTGATGAAGACCTCGGCCTCCCGCGAGGGGATGCTCAGCGCCTGGCCGAGACCGAAGGCGCTCATGCCGTAGAGGATGCCGAAGTTGATCGTCTTGGCGGCCCGGCGCTGCTCCGAGGTCACCAGCTCCGGCGAGACGCCGAAGACCACGGCCGCGGTCGAGCGATGGATGTCCTCCCCGGCGGCAAAGGCGCGGATCAGCTCCTGCTCCTGGGCGATGTGGGCCAGGATGCGCAGCTCGATCTGGCTGTAGTCCGCGACCAGGAGCGCCTGCCCCGGAGCGGCCACGAAGGCCCGCCGGATGCGCTGCCCCAGCTCCGTGCGGATCGGAATGTTCTGCAGGTTCGGATTGGTGGAGGACAGCCGCCCCGTGGCCGCCACCGCCTGGTTGAACCGGGTGTGGATGCGGCCGTCCGTGGCGACGAGGAGCGGCAATGCGTCCACATAGGTGGACTTGAGCTTGCTCAGCTCCCGGTAGCGGAGCAGCAACTGGGCGATGGGATAGCCCCGGCCCGCCAGATCCTCCAGGGTCTCGGCACCCGTCGAGTAGCTCTTGGTCTTCTGGGTGCGCTTGAGCACCGGCAGGCCCATCTTCTCGAACAGGATGACGCCCAGCTGCTGGGGAGAGCCCAGGTTGAACCGCTCGCCCGCCTGCCGGTAGATCTCCCCTTCCAGCGTCAAGAGCTCGGTGCCCAGCTCCTCGGACATCGCGCTCAGGTAGCCAGGGTCCAGGAGGATGCCGGCCTCCTCCATCCCCAGGAGCACGGGGAGCAGCGGCGCCTCGATCTCCGAGTAGACGCGGGCCAACGCAGCATCCTCCGGGGTGCCCAGCTCGTTCCGCATGGCCGCGGTCATGCGGCGGGCGAAGGTCACACGCTCGCAGGCATAGGCGGCCAGGCGCGAGTCGCCCTGCGGCGGCTCCTGCCCCTTGTCCCAGCCCGCCTCTTTCGCGGTCAACGGCTTGCAGCTCAGGCGTTCCAGGGCCAGCTCGTCCAGCGTATGGCCGTGCACCGAGGGCTTGAGCAGGTAGGAGACGAGCATGGCGTCGAAGAGCTGCGCGCGGCTGTTCGGGCCTTCGGGCGAGAGGCGCAGGACCTCCTTCAGGTTGTGGCCGGAGAGCCGGATGGCGGGATCGGCGATCCAGCGGCCGAGCGTCGAGAGGGCCGCCGCGCGCATGTCGCCGCGCCGCAGGTCGGCCACGACGACCGGCGTCTCTCCCTCCTCCCCCAGGGCCAGGCCGAGGGGATGGTCCTCGCCGAGCACGGCGACGAAGATCTCCTTCTCGCCGAGCTGGGCGGTCCTCTCCTGCCAGACCTGGGGCGTGAGCGCCTCCTCGACGGGCGGCATCTCCTGGCCGGGGAGCGAAGCCGTGGACTTCAGCTCCTCGACCAGCGAGAAGAACTCCAGCTCGGTGAAGAGCTTGCGCAGGGCGTCCGGGTCGGGCGGCTCGAGCCGGAGGCCCTTGGGATCGAAGGCGATCTCCAGGTTGGTGTGGATCGTCGACAG
>DASUNJ010000308.1:0-4503 GCA_036277235.1 Thermoanaerobaculia bacterium
TCGAGCAGCTCCGCCGGCTTGAAGGGGCCGAGCTCGCCATCGAACCGGATCTCCTGGACCCGCGCCCGCGGACCGCTCTGCACGTCGTAGATCACCGTCGCCTGCAGGCTCTCTTCGTCGGTGTCGACGCGCGTCCCGATCACGGGCCGGAAATAGCCGTGCTCGACGTAGAGGTCTTCCATGGCGAGCCAGCCCTGGATGACGCTCTCCTCGGACAGCGGCTCGGCCTCGTTCTGGGGCAGGACGCGCCGCAGCTCGTCGCGGTCGAGCCCGAGATCGCCTTCGAGCCGCACCTCCCGCACCCGCACGACCGGACGCAGGACGACGATCGCCACCACGCCTTCCCCGATACCGTCCGGACGGGTGTAGACCTCGACCGAGGAGGCCAAGCCGCTCGCCAGGAGGTTGCGGATCGTGCTGCCCACGGCCTCGTCCGACAGAGGCAGGCCCACGGCGAGGCTGAGCAGCCGCGCCAGCTCGTCCGGATTCTCGGGCTGGACCTCGCTGCGGATCTCGATCTCGGTGACGATCGGGCCGGCGGGAGCCAGGCCTTCTTCCTCTTGCGCCCACCCGGCGCACGGCAGAGCTGCCAGGAGGAGAGCGAGCGCGAGCCCTCTCAATACCGTTTCTCCCACTCGGCATCGACCGCGTAGGTGTCGTCCCGGCCGTTGCGGGTGAAGACCAGGACGACGTTGCGGGCCACCTGCCACTCGATGCGCAGGAGGTACTCCTCGGACGAAGCCGGGTTGGTCGTGTAGGTCACGAAGAGGTCGCGGGAGATCCTCTTGCCCACGGTCAGGCGGACTCCGCCCACGGCGCCGCCGGTCTCGGCGGCTTGCGGGTCGATGCGGAAACGGTCGAAGCCGAACAGGGTGTTCACCCGCCGGCTGACCAGGGAGGCGGCCTGCCCGGCGAGGAAGCTCTGGGCGCGCACGTCCTGCTCCGGACCTTCCTCGCCCGGCGCGCGGGGACGGCCGCGCTCGTAGTCGACCTCGCCGCTGAAGAGCAGCGCCAGCACCTCCAGCTCGGCGAGGCCCTCGTCCGAGGTGAACTGGGTGTCCAGCCGGTCCAGCGTGCCGGAGAGGTTCAAGGTGACGTCGTAGCTCCGTACTTCGGTGCGGGCCACGAGGTCGATGATCGGATCGATCCGGTTGGGATTGTTGAAGGTGAGGAGGAAGCGCTCCACCTCGTACTCGTTGTCGGAGTAGACCAGCGTGCCGCCGGGCTCGGCTTCCACGGTCCCGAAGACTACCGGGGCGGCCAGCGTGCCCTGCACCCGCAGCTCGATGTCGCCGCGCAGGTCGGCGACGTTGTTGCGCACCCGCAGGGCGCCTGGGCCGTCGACCAGGACGTCGAGCTGCGTGCCCGCCAGGAGCTCGTCGGTCTCCTGTACCTCCAATCGCTGGCGCTCCAAAGCTTGGAGCAGGAGCGGCAGGGCGTCGGTCTGGATGTCCTCGACGAAGAAAGCCCGCTCGAGCAGCACCCGGCCGCGGATCTGGCGCGACGAGCCGCTCATGACGAGCGAGAGGTTGGCGTCGCCGCGCAGCAGGAAGGGTTCGGGGAAGCGCACGCTCACGTCCTGCGCTTCGACCTGCAGGCGGGTCTCGAAATCCTTTTTATCTTTATCCGGCGTGGGGATCTCGAGCCGGCCGGCAGCGCGGATCGTGCCGTCCCCCAGCCGTGCCTGCAGGCCGTCGAGGACCAGCGCGTCGCGGTTGAAGAGGATGACTCCCTCGATGTCTTCGAACGCCTGGGGGAACTCGGGGATCAGGACCCGCGCGTCGCGGATCACCCCCTGGCCGTCCAGCCGCGGATCGCTCGTGGTGCCGCGAACCACGGCCAGGACGTCGAGATAGCCCTCGACGTCGAAGCCCGCCGGCAGGAAGACTTCGGCCCAGACTGCGGAGAGCGTGCTCTGGACGCGCAGGTCGAGCGGCCCCGCTTCTCCTAGACCGAGAGTACCGGAGACGAAAAGCTCGTTGTCCGTCTGCGGCTCTCCCACATAGAAGGAACGGATGTCCACGCGCTCCGGCCCTATCTCGACCCTGACAGGCTCGCGGTTGGCGATCGTGTGGCCCTTGTACTGCGCCTGCAGGTCGGGCAGGACGAGCTCGGCCCGCCAGGTGCCCTGGTCGAACTGGGAGACGAAGCCGACGGAGCCGGCGAACGAGCCCGTCAGCTCAGGGATGGGCTGCGGGGAGGCGATGCGGATCAGGGTGCCCAGGTCCGCGCTCTCCAGGTTGAAGCGCAGATCGGCCCGCTCCAGGGTCAGCGTGCCGCCGCCCTCGAAAGAGGCGAGGCCGAGGAGCGATCCCGTGGCGCTCAGGGTGTCGCCGGTCCAGGTGGCCACGGCCTGGGCCTCGCCCGCTTCGCCCAATGGCCGGCCGGCGATCGCAAGACCGGTCCCGCGCAGGCTCGCCGTCGCCTCGGGCCGGTCGAGCGTGCCGCCGATGACCGCGGTTAGCGCCGCCCGGCCGGCGACCTCGCCGCCCAAGAGATCGCGGAACGGATTGGCCGCCAGGGAGAGATCGGGCGCATCGACCGTCAGGTCCATGGCCTTGGTCTCGGTGTCGAACGTGCCCGACACGAGCACGAGGCCGGCCGGAGTCTCGGCGACGGCGCGCTCGATCCGCACCTGCTTGCCCTGGAACGCGATACCCGCCTGGACCTCCCCCACGTCCGTGCCCGCGATCCGGAAGCGGGTCACCTCGACCTCGGCCTGGCCGTTGAGGTTTTCCGTGGTCCCTGCCAGGTCCAGCCGTCCGGAGACCGTGCCATCGATGCCGGACAAGCCCGGGGCGAGAAAGGCGACGATGCCCGGGGCGGGCCATTGTTGGGCGTCGATCGCCAGGGAGAGCGGCTCGGGTACGCGCCGCCGCCTCCCCTCTTCTTCCAGAGGCACGCGGCCGGTCACCATCAGCGCTCCGCCGTTGGCCGTGGCCTCCAGCCGCAGGTCCTCCACGGCCGACGGGGTGAAGCGGAAGGAGCCGTCGACGTCGTCCGCCGCCAGCACCGGGCTCACCACGTTCTGAAGGTCGAGGCGGATGTTCGCAACATAGCGCTTGTCCGCGATCTCCACAGTCCCCTGGGCCTCCCCGCTCCCCTCGCTGGGCACCCAGAACGGCGGCTCCTCGCCCGGCCTCACGTCGCCGCGCAGCAGCGGGGCGAGGACGCCCACGTCCTGCGAGGCGAGCCGGAAGTCGAAGCGGCCGGCGCCGCTCTCCATGTCGAAGAAGAAGTTCGAGCCGATCACGGTCTGGGACGGCGCCGTGAGCCGGATGCTCTCGCTCGTCAGCACCCCGCGCTCGATGGTGATCGAGGCGTCGCCCGCGATCGGCACTCCCTTCTCGTGGACGGCATCGAGATGGACGTCCACCAGCCCGCTGCCGGAGATGGGAGCCCCCGTGCGGAAGCGGTAGACCAGGTCGCCCGTGGCCCGTCCCGCGAGATCTTGCACCACGGGCACGTCCTCGCCGAACTGGTCGGCGGCCACGGTCCCGAGGTCGAGCCGGGCGAAGGAGAGGTCGAGGTCCACGGGGGTTCCGGACTCTTCCGAGTCCTCGTCCTTCCCCCGCTGATAATCGACCCCGATCACCCCCTCGACGTTGCCGCCGGCATAGCGGGCGCGCTCCAGGTCGATCTCCATGCCGTCGCGCCCGCCCACGAGCCCGGCCTCGATCTCCTCGAACACCCGGTCGAGCGCGGTGAGGCGCGGCGAGCGGATCGTGCCGGAGTAGCTCAGGTTGTCGCCGGCGCGGTCGATGCGCCCGCGGAATTCGAACGGCCCCTGGATCGGCTCCTCGACGTAGCCGAGACGGTTGGCGAGCTGCGCCCAGCCGTCGGCGGCGATTTCCAAGCCAAGCCGCCGTTCTTTTCCCTGGCCCCATTCGTAGGAGCCCTGGCCGGTGGCCTTGAGGTCGGGACCCGCCAGGCGGAAGGTCGTGAAACGGAGCTGGCCGGGCACGAAGCTCCCCTTGGCCGACGCCGTGAAGGGGTAGGGCTTCGCCCGCGGCAGCGTGGTCACCACCTCCTGGGCAGCGACCATGGCGTCGATGCGGTTGCCGCCCTCCCCTCCGCGCTCGGCCGAGCCGATGGCGCGGCCGAATACGGCCTTGGCGTCGAGGTTCAGGGGAAACCGCATCTCGTCCAGGTCGAGCGTGCCGTTCTCCACGAGCACGCGGCCGATCTGGACCTCGAAGCGTCGCTTCGCCCCCGGGCGCGTGCGCAGCTCCGGCAGGTTGCTGGTGCCGTCGGGGTTGAAGCGGAGGTAGACCTGGGGGCGGACCACCTCGATCTGCTCCAGGCGGAGAATCCTCTGTTGCAGGTCGCGCCAGGAGAACTCGACCCGCGCGAGCGGGATGACGGCGAAAGCCGGATCGCCCGGATTCGGGCCGGGGATGACCACGTCGTACATCTCGAACGAGAGGTCGATCAGGCTGTAGTCGATGCGGCCGACCTGGATCCTGCGCCCCAGCAGCTCGGAGGTCCGGGCGATGACCATCT
>DASUNJ010000309.1:0-5112 GCA_036277235.1 Thermoanaerobaculia bacterium
GCCGCGGCCGGCCTGGATCATTGGGAACAGGAAGAAGACGGTCGCCAGCGCCAGCGCGCCGAGCGTGAAGGCGCGCAGCAGCGCGACCGTGAGCTGGCGCACCGTCAGGCGCTCGCCGAAGTCGTAGAGACCGTTGATGTACAGGCTCAGCAGGCCGACGATCATGAAGACCGCGCTCTCCTGGATCACGATCGGGGTCGGCGGCGGGGAGCCTGGCCCGAGCCCCAGGCGCACCTGGGTGGCCAACGCGAACGCCGAGGCCAGGAGGATGCCCTCCATTCCCAGGGACATCGCGACCTTGCCCGAGCCGTAGCGGCTGAAAATACGGATCATGGATCTCTCGGCTCGTCTTCAGTAATACTGCCGATAACTCCGCTTCGACATGCGCACGCCGTTGAGCACCAGGCCGATCGTCTTCTCCGGCCCGAGCGTCGACAGCGTCTTCTCGATCGCGCGCCGCGGGGTCTGCCCGGCGCGCACCACGACCACGGCGCCGTCCGAGCGCGCCGCGAGGGCGCGGGCGCTGGCCAGGTATGCCATGGGCGGCGAATCAATGACCACGATCTCGTAGGCCGACCGCGCCTCGGTCAGGACCTCGGACATCCGCCGGCCGGAGATCAGGTCGCCGGCCACGTCCGAGGAGCCGGAAAGGAGGAGCGAGAGGCTGGTGTTCGCAACCGGCAGCGCCACCTCCGAGAGCGCGGCCTCCTTCTCCAGCAGCTGCCGCAGGCCGCGGCTCACGTCCGGCTCGCCGTGCAGATAGGTATGGAGCTGCGGCCGCCACAGGTCCGCCTCGATCAGCAGCACCCGCCGCTCCTCGCCGCGGGTGAGGGTCAGCGCCAGGTTGAGGCTGGTGAGCGTCTTGCCCGCGGACTCCTCCGGGCTGGTGACGGTGAGGACGTAGCCCCACGTGCCGATCGGGCTGAGCCGCTCCTCGATCTGGACGGCCAGCGTCCGGTACTGCTCCGCGGCGAACGACGGCGGATCGAGGTGCAGGAAGATGGGGGCATCTTCCTTGAGCCGGACAGCGCTCTTGGGCATCGTCGTTATCTTCTCCACGCTGCGCAGCGGCAGATCCATGTCAGCTTCTCCTGAAACGGCCATAGGCGGCGGCCCGGAAGCCCTCTCCGGAGCCGCCTCCGGAGCCCATCAATTGCGTAGTCATCTGGGGGATCGTCGCGAGCACCTGCACGCCGGGGAAGGCCTCCTGGAGCGCGTCGCCTTCGACGAACGTCGAGTCCGTCTGGTCGCGCAGGAACGCGGAGACCATGCCGAGCAGCGTGCCGCCCGCCAGACCGATCACCAGGAACAGCAGCCGGTTCGGCGAGTACGGGTCCGCGGGCGGGATCGCCTTCTCCAGGATGTTGAACTGCTCGCTCTGCCGGCTCTTCTCCAGGTTTTCGGCGAGCTTCGCGTCGATCCGCTTGGCGAGCAGGCTCTCGTAGGACCTCTGGATGTTGTCGTAGTCGCGGGTCAGCGACAGGAGCTGCTGCTCGACGCGCGGCACGTTCTCCAGCCGTACCTGGGTGTTGCCGATGTCGGCCAGGATGCGCGCGCGCTCCGCGTGCAGGGAGCGGATCTCCATGTCCACGGCCTCGACCTGGGCGAGCAGCCTGGGATCGGCGCGGGGCGTGTAGGTCTGGGGAGGCGGTATCGCCGGCATCGCCGGCGCCTCGCTGACCTCGATCTCCTTCCCGCTCTCCATCTTGCGGACCTGATCGATCTCGGCTTCGAGGCGGATCACGTCCGGGTGCTGGGCGGTGTAGCGGCTGCGCAGCTCCGCGAGCTGGGACTGGAGCTGCTGCAGGCGGGTCGGAGCCTTCGGTCCCGAGGGCGCCGCCGGCATCTGCACCTGCGGCACCGGAATCGGCCGGCTGAGCTCGGCGATCTCGCGCTGCAGGATGATCTTGCGCGTCTCGGCCTTGTCGAGCGCGTCCATGTTGATCTCCAGCTTGTCCTGGAGCTGGCCCACGGCCTGGAGGTTCGTGTCGCGCTGCTCCGGGAGCTGGCCCATGTACATGCTCTTGAAGGCGGCGATCTTCGCCTCTTGCAGCTCCAGCTTCTGCTTGGTCTGCTCGAGCTCGGTTTCGAGGAACGAGGAGGTCCCCTGGGCCTGGTTCTCGCGCAGCTTCAGGTTTTCCAGGATGAACAGCTCGGCCACCCGGTTCGCGGTGTTGGCCGCCTTGACCGGGTCCGGATCCTTGAAGTAGATCGTAAAGACGCTGTCCCCCTTCTTCGCCACCGTCAGGTTGGCGCGCGCCACGCCGACGACCTTCTCGATGGGTTCCACCGTCCGCAGCTCGGGGTAGAGATTCATCTCCTCGACGATGCGCTCCAGGTTGGAGCGGTTGGTGATCTGCTGCTCGATGGTGCTCAGCCGCTCCTCCATCCCCGAGGTCACCGTCGCCTTCACGTAGTCGGCCGGGATCTTCTGCTTCTCCACCATCACGAGCGTGCTGGCGCGGTAGATGGGCGTCATCACACGGAGCGCGCCCCAGGCCGCGGCCAGGCCCAGGACGACCGGCACGATCATCCAGAGCGGACGGCGCCGGACGGCGCGGAGCAGGTCACTGAGCGTCAGGTTCGTCATCGTCGGGTACCTCTTCACGGGCGGGGTCCAGCGGCTCCTCGCCGCTGCGGTAGATCTGGAGCGCCAGGCCCACGAAATAGCGCGAGTAGGAAAGGTCTTCGAAAGGCGCGACCCGCGACTCCTGCCAGATCCGGGAGTAGCCGCCGGTGAGCCGCGCGATGGTGCCGAAGCTCCAGCTCAACCGGGCGCTGCCGGCCGCGGACTCCAGGATGCGGTCCCCGGGAGCGACGGCAGTATCGGGTTCCAGGCCGGTCTCCAGGTCGTTCTCCAGGTCGTCGTAGCGCGCGAAGCTGCCGTCCAGGCCGAGGACGAGCCGGCGCCCGACGTTCGTGGACAGGCCGGCGGAGACGCTGTCCATCTCGGTGGCCCGGCCCAGGCCGGCGCCGGCGGAGACGTCGTGACGGAGGCCCACGTTCCAGCCGAAGAGCTCGAGCTGGCGGGAGAGATCCAGCCCGCCGCGCCAGCCGGTCCGCTCGAAATCCTGGTCGACACGGGTGGGCTCGGTTTCATCCGGGTTGACAGGATCGGGGATCAGGAGGGTGCGGGTCGAGTCCACGGCGAACATGCCCGCCTCCACGCGGAAATGGCCGTCGCGGAGGAACGGCTGCTGCCAGGCGACGCCAAGCGTCTGGACGTCCGCCGCCTGATCGATCAGGTCGCCGCCGAGGCCGGGCCTCTGCCGCTCGCCGAAGTCATAGTTTCCGGCCGTGGCGACGAAATCGAGGCGGCGGTCCTGCGCCAGCTCGGTGCCGATGCCGATGCGGGCGCTCAGCGTCTCGGTGTCGGAAAGGTCGTCCTCCTCGAACGTGCGCAGGGTGTGCGCGGCGCCGAGGAGCAGCGAGGTCCGGCGGGTGAGAGTCTGTACGAGCCCGACGTCCAGGGCGTGGGTGAGCTGGTCGCCGCGGCGCGTCACCGCGACGGGCTCGCCCGCGAGAAAGGGCGAGTAGAGATCCAGCCCCGGGCTCGACAGCAGCCGCTCGCGCACCTGCATCGACAGGCGCCGGGTCAGGTTGCCGGACAGGCCGAAGTCGAGGCGATGGGTAGTCCCGTGCGCCTCGGAGTTGTCGAGGACCCATTCATACGAGGGGGAGTACCCGAGGGCCAGGAGCCAGCGCGGCAACTGGTTCGAGAGGCGCAGGTTGAAGCCGGTACGGGCGACGTTCTCCTCGCCATCGTCCTCGAGGCCCGGCTCGTCCAGCTGGACCTGGCCGTAATTGCCGTCGCTGCGCACCGTCCCTTCCGCGTCCAGCACCACCCGGAAGTCGCCGGCTGAGGCCGGCGCGGCGAGGCACAGCGCGAGGAGCACCCCTACCTTCAACCCATTCCTATCTGCCAAGATCCCCATAAACCTTTTCTCTCATTCCCGATCACCGCCATAAATGAAAAAAGATCGGACGCAAACCTGTGGGTTGCTGGCCGATCTTCAAGGCAAGAGCCCAGGCTCCCTCGGAATCGAACGGCTGAGAAGACATCTCTCAGTGAGCGCTTGCGGCCAGCAGAACCTCAGCCGTCCCGACTTCCGATGCTGAATCCTTCGATGCGAACTTCCGGCCCTAGATGATGCCAAGGGGCCTACTGACATCCGTTCGAACAGGGTATGGTGCAAGAGAGGTGCCAGAAAGGTTCCAGAGCGGTGACTGCGAGGCCCGCCCACCTCGTGGGCATCCGCTGTGTATGTTTTGCCAACGTGCCCACAAAAGTGAGCCCCGCTCAAGAGAAAATCAACCGCGGATCAGGGCCGATCAAGGAAAGACGAGGGTGTCGCCGGGCTGCAAAATGATGTTGTCCTGGGGGCGCTTGCCGGAGATGATCGTCTTGAGCTCGATCTCGAAGCGCTTTTCGTCGTTGCCGCCCGTGTCCTTGCTCTCCCGGTTGTCGCGCAGCACGATGACCTTTCCCTTGGCGTAGGGGGTCAGCCCGCCGGCCATGGCCAGGATCTGCATGAGCTTGGCGCGCGGCTGGAGATCGAAGGCGCCGGGCGTCTTGACCTCCCCGGTGACGAACACCTTGCGCGAGTTGATCTCCTTGATGACCACCGACACCTCGGGCGCCGTGACGTACTTCTTGAAGTCGAGGGCCAGTTTCTCCTTGAGGGCCAGCGGGGTCAGGCCCGCGGCCTGGATGTCGCCGAGGAGCGGGACGGACACCCGCCCGTCCGGCCGCACCGGCACGGAGACGCTGAGCTCCGGGCTCTTCCAGACCGAGATCTCGATCACGTCGCCGACCCCGATGGCATAGGCGTTCGGCGGGTCCTCCTCGCTGCGGATGACGACCTGGGCCGAGGAGGGTGCGGCCAGGGCGAGGATCAGGATGGCGGGGAGCATGATGGCCTTCATAGATTCTTCTCCACGGATAAACGCACAGCTGGGCCGTTCTGGAACAACCGGGAGGGAATCAGTGCAAGAAGCATTCCTCCTGGAACGCCTGTTGCATCGGCGTGCGGCATGAAAAAGCGCCTGCTCGACTGGATCGTCTGCCCCAACTGTGGAGAGCGTCCGCGGCTCCAGGTCTTCCAGGAGGAG
>DASUNJ010000310.1:0-2644 GCA_036277235.1 Thermoanaerobaculia bacterium
GAGGCCGAGCGGCTCCTGCGCATGGAGGAGACCCTCCGGCGCCGCGTCGTGGGCCAGGACCGCTCGATCAGCGCCATCAGCCGGGCCATCCGGCGGTCGCGCCTGGGCGTGGCCAACCCGCAGCGGCCCGTGGGCTCGTTCATGTTCCTGGGTCCGTCGGGTGTGGGCAAGACCGAGGTGGCGCGCCAGCTCTCCGAGTTCCTGTTCGGCAGCCAGCGCGCCATGTTGCGCTTCGACATGTCCGAGTACATGGAGAAGCACGCGGTCTCCAAGCTGATCGGCTCCCCTCCGGGCTACGTCGGCCACGAGGAGGGCGGACAGCTCACGGAGCGCATCCGGCGCCAGCCCTACTCCCTGATCCTGTTCGACGAGATCGAGAAGGCGCACCCGGACGTGGCCAACCTGCTCCTCCAGATCCTGGAGGACGGCCAGCTCACCGACGCCTACGGCAATCTGGTCGACTTCCGCAACACCCTGGTGCTGATGACTTCGAACATCGGTTCCAAACTGGTGCTCCGTGGAGGTAGGATGGGCTTCGGCGAGGGGAATGCGCAGGAGAGCTTCCAGAAGCTGGAGGAGGAGATCCTGGCCGAGCTGCGGCGCACGTTCAGCCCGGAGTTCATCAACCGCATCGACGAGGTGATCGTGTTCAACCCGCTGGGCGAGAACGAGCTGCGGTCGATCGTGGACATCCTCATGGAGGACGTCAACCTGACCCTGAGCGAGCGCGGTCTGCGGGTGGAGGTTTCGGCCGAGGCCAAGGAGTGGCTGCTGCACAGGGCCGGAGTCGAGCCCTCGACCGGCGCCCGGCCGTTGCGCCGGACGATCCAGAGGCACATCCAGGACCCGGTGTCGGAGATCCTCATCAACCAGCACGGGGAGTCGATCGGGCGGATCGAGGTGGACCTGGAGAACGGCGAGCTCTCCTTCCACCACTTCGCCTCGGAGACCCCGGAGCTCCTGGCCCCCCATTGACGGTCCGAACCGGCCCGCCGCGCGCGCGGCGGGCCGTTCCGGCGGCCCGGCCGCCGAGAGCGAGGAACAGACGAGATGAAGCTTGATCTTGGCCGGCGGAGCTTCAGGCAGCCGGATGGCGCCCTGCCGCTCCGCCCGTTCCACACTCGGGTCCTGGCGCTGCTTCTCCTGCCGCTGCTGCTGACAGGGAGCATCCCCGTCGTCGCGCAGCCGATGGCGAATCCGGCTCCAACGCCCCAGGCGTCCCAGGCAGAGGCCCAGACCTCGGCAATGGCGGGCCGCACGATCGAAGCGATCGAGTTCCGCGGGCTGCAGGCCCTGTCCGAGGAGACCCTCCTCTACTACCTCGGCCTCGAACCCGGGCAGACCCTCGACGAGGTCCAGCTCAACAACAACCTGCAGGAGCTCTGGGGCCGCAGCCTCGTCGACGACATCGAGGTCGAGGCCGTCCCCTCCGGTCAGGCCGTGAAGCTGGTCATCACCGTCCAGGAGCGGCCGGTGCTGCGCTCGATCGACTACCAGGGCCTGAAGCGGATCTCGAAGACCGACATCCAGGACAAGCTCTCCGGCCAGCGCATCCAGGCGCGCGAAGGCGAGCCCATGAGCCTGGGCGAGCTGCAGCGGGTCAAGACCCTGATCGAGGGGATGTACGCCGAGAAGGGCTACCGCTTCGCGCAGGCCCGCTACACGGTCGAGGACGTCGGTCCGAACGAGAAGCGGGTCATCTTCTCCGTGGACGAGGGCAACCGCGTCCGCATCGCCGACATCCAGTTCGAGGGCAACGAGGTCTTTTCCGACATGCGGCTGCAGCTCGCCATGAAGAAGGTCAAGGAGAGCGGCCTCATCACCCGGATGATGAAGAAGGACATCTACGATCCGGCCAAGCTGCAGGAGGATCTGGACAAGGTCGGCGACGTCTACCGCGCCTCCGGCTACAAGAACGCGGTGATCGGCGAGCCCCGGATCGAAGTGCGCGCGCTCAAGCCGGACGCCCCCCAGGTCAAGGACCAGAAGCGCCGCATGTTCATCATCGTCCCGATCGAAGAGGGCGACCGCTGGAAGCTCGGCGAGGTGACCATCGAGGGCAACGAGACCTACAGCGATCAGCAGCTGCTGCGCGCCTTCCAGACCCGCCCCAACTCCTGGCTGCGCTCCAAATCGATCGAGGAGGGGGTCAAGGCGATCTCGGACACCTACCACAACACCGGCTACATCTACGCCAACGTGGAGCCCGAGCTGGTGGAGAAGGAAGGCAAGGTCGCCGACCTGGTGATCCGCGTCTCCGAAAGCGACCAGTTCCGCGTCGGCCGCATCGAGTTCGAGGGCAACGACCGCACCATGGACAAGGTGCTGCGCCGCGAGCTGCGCCTGCACGAGGGCGGCGTCGTCAACATCGGCGCGGTGCGCAACTCGATCTTCAAGATCAACCAGCTCGGCTACTTCGAGCTCGACAAGGAGGAGCCGGTCACCTTCGACCAGAACACCGAGGCCAAGCAGGTCCACCTGCTGTTCAAGGGCGCCGAGAAGGAGCGCACGGAGCTGCAGTTCGGCGGCGGCTGGAGCGAGCTCGACGGCTTCTTCGGCCAGTTCGCGATCAACACCAAGAACTTCCTGGGGCGCGGCGAGCAGGTGGGGTTGGCCTTCCAGACCGGCCGCTTCCGCGACTACT
>DASUNJ010000311.1:0-2741 GCA_036277235.1 Thermoanaerobaculia bacterium
GCAGCCGCCTCCCTTCGCGGGGGCGCGTATACGTCGGTGTACCCGATGTCCTTCAGGTACGAGAGGAGGTCAGCGAGGGCTGGCTGCAGGGGTGTTCTCACGCCCGGCAAGCATACCCGCGAAGAGGTCGAGAAGCGAGGCGGCGATCCTGGTTTTGGGCTGCCGCGGGAGGAAGACCGGTTCGCCGTCGCGCCGGAAGACCGTGACCTCGTTGGCTTCGCTGTCGAAGGCGATGTCCTTGCGGGAAACGTCGTTGGCCACCAGGAAATCCGCCCGCTTGCGCTCCAGCTTGGCGCGCGCGTGGCGCTCCAGGTCGTCCGTCTCGGCGGCGAACCCCACGACGACCGCGTTCGGGGCCACGTCCCGCAGGCCGGCCAGGATGTCGGGGTTCTCTTCCAGGCTCAGCTCGGGCGGCGGCCCGCCGTCCTTCTTGATCTTGGAGGCGGCGGGATGGGCGGGACGGAAATCGGCCACGGCCGCGGTCATGAGGATCAGGTCGGCCGCCGGGGCGTGCTCGCGGACCGCTCTCTCCATCTCACGCGCCGTGGTAACGTCGACCCGTGTCACGCCGGAAGGCGTGGCCAGGCGCACCGGCCCCGCCACCAGCACCACCCGGGCGCCGCGCCGCGCGCACTCGGCAGCCAGGGCGAAGCCCATCCTGCCGCTCGAACGGTTGCCCAGGAAGCGCACCGGATCGAGCGGCTCGTAGGTGGGACCGGCGGTGACCAGGACCGTGCGGCCCGCAAGGGGTCCGGAGCCCAACGCCGCTTCGACGGCGACGGCGATCTCCTCAGGGTCCACCATCCGGCCCATCCCCACTTCTCCGGAGGCGAGCGGACCCTCGACCGGCCCGACGATCCACGCGCCCCGGCGGTGCAGCGCGTCCAGGTGCTCCTGGACCGCCGGCTTCTCCCACATGGCCGAGTGCATGGCCGGGGCGATCACCAGCGGTCCGTCGAAAGCCAGGGCGGTGGTTGTCAGAAAATCGTCGGCGAGCCCCAGCGAGAGCCGGGCGAGCACGTGGGCGGTGGCGGGGGCCACGCACAGCACCTCGGCCCAGGCCGCGGCCGTGATGTGGGCCTCCTCCCCCGTGCCGGTGGCGGACAGGTACTCCTCCTGCCAGACCGGCTGGCCCGAGAGCACCTCCAGGGTGAGCGGGGACACGAAGGCCGTGGCGCTCCGGGTGAGCGCGCACCGCACTTCGTGGCCGCGCGCCCGGAGCCGCCGCACCAGCTCCGCCGACTTGTACGCCGCGATGCCGCCGCTGACTCCGAGGAGGACTCGCAGGGGGCGGCTCATGAGGGTGGGGGTTAGTGGACCTCGGCCGGCTCGGGCTGCTCGGCCGGCTGGTCGCCGGCCGCAGGCTCCTGCGGCTCGGGCTGGGGCGGCGGACCGTAACCCCACTCGACCAGGCTGCGGTCGACCTCCTCCATCGCCACCCGGGTGGGCTTGCGCTTGGCGGATTCGACCTTGGCGCGGGCGCCCTTCATGAGCTGCTCGGCGCGGTGGGCCGCGACCAGGACGCGGCGGAACTTGCTATCGATGGCGGGACCTCTGTTATCCATCTTTCGACAAATCTCCTTGGCGGGCAGCGCCGCCGTGCAGGAACCTAGAGCTGGGTTGAGCCCCGTAGCTGGAAATCTTTGAGGATCTCTTGAACCCGGCCGAGCACCCTCTGCTGCCGGTGACGCTTCTCCAGGATGATGGCGGCAAGCACACTGCTCGCCCTCTGGACGTCATCGTTGATGATAACATACCGATACCGATCGTAACGAGACATCTCCGAGAGGGCCACCGCCAGCCGGCGGGCGATGGCCTCCGGATCGTCCAGGCCGCGCCGCCTGAGCCGCACCTCCAGGTCCTGGTAGCTGGGCGGCATGACGAAAATGCTGTGCGCCTCGGGGTGCTTCCCCATGACCCGCTCCGCCCCCTGAACGTCGATGTCCAGGAGGACGTCGACGCCCTCCTCCAGCCGCGGGAAGACCTCGTCCCTGGTCGTGCCGTAGAAGTTGCCGTGGACCTGGGCCCACTCCAGGAAGCGGTGGGCGTCGATCATCTCGAGGAACGTGGCATGGTCGACGAAGTGGTAGTCCCTGCCATCGGCCTCGCCCTGGCGCGGACCGCGCGTCGTGTAGCTGACCGAGAAGGCCAGCCCGCCGAGCCCGAAACCTCCCTGCATCAGGCTGTTGATGAGCGTCGTCTTGCCCGCTCCCGACGGAGCGGACAGGATGAACAGCTCGCCATGTGGAGTCGGATCGCTCAAGCCGGGTGATTCTACTCGACGTTCTGGACCTGCTCGCGCATCTGCTCGCAAAGGACCTTGGCGTCGAGGACCGCGCGGGTCATTTCGGCGTTGCGGCACTTGGCGCCGAGGGTGTTGAGCTCGCGGAAGATCTCCTGGGTCAGGAAGTCGAGGCGCTTGCCGGCGGGGCCCTTGTCCCGGAGGATCGAACGGAAATGATCCAGGTGGGAGCGCAGGCGGTCGATCTCCTCGCTGACGTCGCTCCTGTCCACCAGGAGCGCGATCTCCTGGGAGATCCGACCCTCGTCGAGGGTCTGGCTGGCGACCAGCTCGTCCAGGCGTCGGCGGAGGGAGGCGCCCAGCTCCTCGCGGACCGGCCCGCGCAGCTCGTCGAGCCGCGCCACGATGACCTCCAGGGAGCGGATGCGCTCCTCCAGGACGGCGGCCAGGTTCGTCCCTTCCAACTGGCGGCCGGCCACGAGTTGGGCCACGGCGTCGT
>DASUNJ010000312.1:0-5079 GCA_036277235.1 Thermoanaerobaculia bacterium
CCGCGAAGGGGCGGGGAGCGCCTTTCACCAGATCGAAGCGCCCAACGCGCTGTTCTGGGGAGCCGGCGACCGGATCGCCTTCCCCTGGGAGGGGGACGGCTGGCTTCATCTGTACTCCGTGCCCGCGGCGGGAGGGGAGGCGAACCTCCTCACCCCCGGCGAATTCGAGGTCGAGAACGTCATCCTGAGCCCGGACCGCCGCGAGCTGATCTTCAGCTCCAACCAGGGCGACATCGACCGCCGCCATCTCTGGCGGGTGCCCGTGAGCGGCGGCCCTCCGGTGGCAATCACCCACGGAGAAGGGCTCGAGTGGATGCCGGCCTTGACCCATGACGGTTCCGGCGGCAGTGCCCTGGCTTACATTCAGGCCGGAGCGCGCAGCCCGGCGCGAGCGGTCGTCCGCATCGGCTCTCAGGAAGCCCGCGACCTCTCTTCCGTCCCCGCCGACTTTCCCGAGGACCGGCTGGTCGTGCCCGAGCCGGTGATCTACTCCTCTGCGGACGGCATGCGCATCCACGCGCAGCTCTTCCGGCCCCCCGGGCTCAAGCAGGGCGAGCGGCGGCCGGCGCTCGTCTTCCTGCACGGCGGCTCGCACCGGCAGATGCTCCTCGGCTGGCACCACAGCACGTACTACAACAAGGCCTACGGCATGAACCAGTACCTGGCGAGCCGCGGCTATGTCGTGCTGGCGATCAACTTCCGGGCCGGTATCGGTTACGGGCTGGAGTTCCGCGAGGCGCAGAACATCGGGGCCGCCGGGGCCAGCGAATTCAACGACGTGCTGGGCGCCGGCCTCTACCTGCGCAGCCGGCCGGATGTCGATCCCGACAGGATCGGACTCTGGGGCGGCTCCTACGGCGGCTATCTCACGGCGCTGGGCCTCGCCAGGGCCTCGCACCTGTTCGCTGCCGGGGTGGACGTACACGGCGTCCACGACTGGAACGTGGGCATCCGCAACTTCATCCCCGACTACGATCCGACGCCGGACCAGAAACGGCTCGCTTTCGAGTCCTCGCCCATGGCCTGGCTCGACGGCTGGCGCTCGCCGGTGCTGCTGATCCACGGCGACGACGACCGCAACGTCGGCTTCGCGGAGACGGTGGAGCTGGCCGAGGAGCTGCGCAAGAGGAAGGTGGACGTGGAGGTGCTGGTGTTCCCGGACGAGGTCCATACCTTCCTCCTTCATTCGAGCTGGCTGGAGGCCTACCGGGCCGCCGTGGACTTCTTCGACCGCAAGCTGCGCCGCTAGCGGACGGTTGTCTCTGCAGTGCTTCGCGGGTCCTATGGGTAGGTGATGAAAACGATCGAACAAGGAGACCCCATGAAGAGCCCGTGGCTCGTTCTCGCGTTGCTGGTGGTGCTGTCCGGCGGTTGCAGCAGGGGGGAGGAGATGGAGGCGGAGGCCCCTTCGATGGCCGCGATCCCGAAAGTGGAGACGGTGGCAGCCCGGTCTGCCGGGTCCGGAGACGCCGCGCCGCCGCCGGCCGTCCGGAGCCGGAAGCTGATCCGCAGGCTCGACGTCCACCTCGTGGTCCGGGACACGGAGGCCGCGGCCCAGCGCCTCCAGCAGCTCGCGGCTTCCCTCGGCGGCTTCGTGTCGGACCTGAACGCCGGCCGCAGCGAGGGCGTCCTGCACTACCAGATGACGCTGCGGGTACCCGCGGAGCGGCTCGACCGGGCGCGGGAGGAGATCCGCGGGATCGCGCTGCGGGTCGAGAGGGAGCAGATGTCCACCGAGGACGTCACCGATCAGTACGTCGACCTGGACGCCCGGATGCGGTCGCTCCAGACCACCGAGTCGGAGCTTCAGGAGCTGCTGGCCGAGTCGCGGGAGCGCTCGCGCAAGGTCGGGGAGGTGATGGAGATCCACCGCGAGCTGACCGGCGTCCGCACCCAGGTCGAGCAGATCCAGGGGCAGCTCAACGCGCTGCAGAACCTGGTCGGCCTCTCTACGATCCAGGTCAGCCTGGAGCCGGACGCGGCGGGGAAGCCGATCGCGGCCGGGGGCTGGCATCCGAACGAGACGGTCCGCAGCTCGTTCAGCGTTCTGGTAGGGTTCCTCCAGGGGTTGGCGGACCTGGTGATCTTCCTGGTCGTCGTCGCCCTGCCGGTCGCGCTCGTGATCCTCATCCCCGTCCTGCTGCTGCGCAAGGCGTGGAAGCGATGGGGGACGAAACGGGAGCCAAAACAGGAGGAGACCGCATGATGACGTTGCTCTGGGTTGTCGCGATCGCCCTCGTCCTCGCCGGCCTGGCGGGGACGATCCTGCCCGCGCTGCCCGGAGCGCCGCTCGTCTTCGTCGGCCTGCTGATCGCGGCATGGATCGACCACTTCCAGAAGGTGGGGTGGTTCACGCTCACGCTGCTCTTCCTGCTCATGCTCCTGACTTTCGCCATCGAGATCGCGGCGGCGGGGATGGGGGCTAAGCGGGTGGGGGCGAGCAAGATGGCCATCGTCGGCGCGGCGGTGGGCACCCTCGTCGGGATCTTCTTCAGCCTCCCCGGCCTGCTGCTCGGGCCGTTCGTGGGCGCGGTGGCCGGCGAATACCTGTCGCGGCGCAATTGGGAGCAGGCCGGCAAGGTGGGGATCGGCACCTGGATCGGGCTGCTCGTCGGCACCGCCGGCAAACTGGCCGTGATCTTCGCGATGGTCGGGCTCTTCGTGACGGCGTACCTGCTGTAAAGTAGCTCCAGGAGGGTTTGCCATGAACCGCTACCGGCTGATCCTCGTCCTCTGCCTGTCTCTCTGCCTCTTCGGAGGCCCCACGGAGTCCGATCCGGACTCCTTTGCCATCGTCAACGTGCGGATCTTCGACGGCACCCGGATGGTGCCGAAGGGGACGGTCGTAGTCCAGGCCGGCCGCATCGCGGCGGTCGGGCCCAAGGTCAAGCCCCCCAAGGGAATCGAGTTGATCGACGGCTCCGGGGCTACGCTGCTGCCCGGCTTCATAGACGCGCACACCCACACCTACGGCCCCGCGCTGGAACGCGCCCTGGTCTTCGGGGTCACGACCGAGCTCGATATGTTCACCGATCCCGATTGGGCGCGGGACCTGCGGAACGAGCAGGCGGCGACCGGCGCGCCGCATCGGGCGGACATGCGGAGCGCCGGGCTCCTGGCGACCGCGCCCGGCGGCCACGGCACCCAGTTCGGCATTCAGGTGCTGCCCCTGTCACGCCCGGAGGAGGCGCAGGCCTGGGTGGACGGCCGGCTCGCCGAGGGCTCGGACTACATCAAGATCGTCTCCGAGGACGGCACGGCCTACGGCGGGCAGCGTTCGGCGCTCGACCACGCGACGGTCGCGGCTTTGATCGAGGCTGCCCACCGCCGGGGCCGGCGTGCCGTGGTCCACGTGAGCACCCAGGAGCGGGCCATGGCGGCCCTCGAAGCCGGTGCGGACGGGCTCGTCCACATCTTTGTGGACGAGGCGCCCGAGCCGGATTTCGCGCCGCTCGCGGCGCAGAAAAAGGCGTTCGTCGTGCCCACGCTGTCGCTCTCCGAGAGTGCGGCAGGAGTGGCGAGCGGCTGGAGCCTGACGGAAGACCCACGCCTCGCGCCCTATCTCACCGCCGACGAGGTGGCGAACCTGCGCCGGTCGTTCTCCACGTTGCCCGGGGCGCCGCAACGGCTCGAGCACGCCTTCGCGGCCGTCCGGCGGCTGCGGGCGGCCAAGGTGCCGATCCTCGCCGGCAGCGACGCGCCCAACCCGGGCACCACCCACGGCGCGAGCCTCCACCGCGAGATGGAGATGCTGGTCGCGGCCGGCCTCAAGCCCGTCGAGGCACTGGCCGCGGCCACCTCGGCTCCGGCGAAGGCCTTCGGCCTCAACGACCGCGGGCGCATCGCCAAGGGCCTGCGGGCCGACCTGGTCCTGGTGCGGGGCAATCCGGCCCAGCGCATCACGGCCACGCGGGACATCCTCCGCATCTGGAAGGCGGGCCATCCCGTCGAGCGGCCGCCGAGCTAACCCTCGACGAGCGGCTCGATGCACGCGGCCAGGTCGTTGGCCGGGCTGTTCACGGTGCGGCTCACCGGGTAGGTCTCCATCTGTGCGGAATCGAACGGCACGAGGAGCGGTTCCAGGCGCTCGCGGTCCTCGACGGCCGGGTCGAGCCAGAGGTCGAAGTCCCTGGGATCGAGGATGACGGGCATGCGGTCGTGCAGGGGCCGGATCAGGTCATTGGAGTCGGTCGTGAGGATGGTGAAGGTGTCGAGCGGGCCGCGCTCCGGATCCTGCCAGCGGTCCCAGAGACCGGCGAAGGCGAAGGGCTTCGCATCCTTGCGGCGGATCATGTAGGGCTGCTTCGCCTTGCCCACCTTCTGCCATTCGTAGAAGCCGCTGGTCGGGATCAGGCAGCGTTTCTTGCGGAAGCTCCAGCGGTAGGAAGGCTTCTCGGCCACGCTCTCGGCGCGGGCGTTGATCATGCGGTTGCCGATGCTCGCCTCCTTGGCCCAGTAGGGGATCAGCCCCCAGCGCAGCAGATCGAGCCGCCGGGGCTCGCCGGGCCGCTCGACCCGCACCACGGCGGTCTCCTGCGTGGGCGCGATGTTGTACCGGAGAGGAAGCTGAGGGATCTCCCGCAGGTCGAACAGCAGGGCCACCTCGTCACCTTTCGAGCTCAGGGTAAAGCGTCCGCACATGGTCTATCTCTCCCTCCAAGCGCACTCCATCCAGATGCCGCCCACGCAGGTGGCGGCGATCGTCTCGTCTCCTGCTCCGAAAACGAGGGAATCCAGCAACGTTGCGGGCTCCCAGCCGGCGAGGGATGGGACGCCCAGGTCGATCGCGACGAAATCCGCCCAATAGCCGGGCGCGATGCGGCCGGCTTCGACGCCGAGGGCCTGCGCGCCGTTGACGGTGGCGGCCTCGAAGAGGACCCGTGCCACTTGGCCGTCGTGGTCCCGGCGCACGCCGCGGCTCTCGGTGGCGAGCCGCTGCCCGTACTCGAGCCAGCGCATCTCCTCCAGCATGGAGAGCCTCGCGTTCGAGTCGGTCCCCAGACAGGGCCGGCTGATCCGGCCGGGGATTCCATCGCCGAGGTTGCCTTCCGTCAGTGGACAGAGGCAGACCGTGCCGCC
>DASUNJ010000313.1:0-16301 GCA_036277235.1 Thermoanaerobaculia bacterium
TCGACTGGAGCTCCAACCCCTACGGCTTCGAGCGCCCGCAGGAGGTCCTGCGCACCCTGGAGAACCGGTCCGCCGATGAGATCGTCGAGGCCCTGCTCCACGACTGGCAGAAGCACCTGCGCTCCGAGGAGCCGCCGGACGACACGACGGTCGTGGTGGTGAAGCGGCTGTGATAGGCTGACCCCCACAAGGGACAGCCATGCAGGCAGGGAAACCTTTCATTCCCGCTGATCTCACGCCGCTCTTCCACGCGCCCGTCTACCGGGAGCTGAAGGAGCCGGAGCGCCTGCGCTACAACCAGCTCCACGCGCTCTATTTCAACGAACAGATCATGTTCTTCGAGACGGCCCTCGGCCGCCCGGTCCTCACGGCCCTGCTCCGCGAGAGGTGGCCGGACCGGCTCGCGGACGGGCTGCGGCAGTTCGTGGACGAAGAGCTCCGGCACACCGAGATGTTCCGGCAGCTCAACCGGCGCTGCGCTCCCCATCTCTATGGAGAGAGAGAACATCGTTTCGTCGAGGTCCCGGCCTTCTGGACCGCGGCGATGCGGTGGGCCGTGAATCATCCGCTCTCCCTGCCCCTGTTCCTCTGGCTGATGCTCCTGCAGGAGGAGCGCTCCCTCTACTACTCACGGGCCTATCTTCGTCATCCCTCGCCGCTCGATCCCGCGTTCGTCGAGGCGCACCGCCGCCATCTGGCGGACGAGGCGAAGCACGTGCAGTGGGACGAGGAGCTGCTCGACGCGCTCTGGCGGCGCGCCCATCCCCTCCTCCGCGGCCTGAACGCAAAGCTGTTCGCCTGGATGCTGGAAGAGTTCTTCGGCGCTCCGAAGCGCGCTCAGCTGCGCGTGCTCGACGAGCTGGCGCGCGAGCTCCCGGAGCTGCGCGGGCGGCTGCCGGAGATGCGCAGCCAGGTGCTGGCCCTGTCGCGGGACGAGGCCTACCGCAAGACCCTCTACTCGCGCGAGATCGTCCCCAGGACGTTCGCCCGCTTCGACGAATGCCCGGAATTCCGGACTCTGAGCCTCTGCGGCTATCAACCGAACGTGGCGCGATGAGACAAGCCCCGCCTGCGGACGCCTTTCCCGCCTGGCCCGCCTCCTGGTATCTCTTCGGCGAAAGCCGGGAGCTGAGCCGGGGGCCGGTCTCCAAGCGCATCCTGGGACGCCAGCTGGCGGCCTTCCGGACCGCGAGCGGGTGCCTCGCCGTCATGGACGGCCAATGCTCCCACCTGGGCGCGGATCTCGGCCTCGGGGACGTGGCCGGCGAGACGATCCGCTGCCCGTTCCACCACTGGCGTTACGGCAGCGACGGCGTCTGCGTGTCCATCCCCGGCCAGTCGCAGATCCCGCCCTTCGCCCGCCAGCGGACCTATCCCGTGGAGGAGCGGCTTGGCTACGTGTTCTTCTTCAACGGGCGCGAGCCGCTCTTCCCGCTGCCGTTCTTCCTGAACGAGGACCCTTCGGAATATGCCGCGGCGAAGGTGTTCCGCTACGTCGCCGACTGCACGTGGTACATGAACTCGGCGCACGCTTTCGACCGGCAGCATTTCGCGGCCGTCCACGACCGCGAGCTGCTGGCGCCGCCCGTGATCGATTGCCCGGCTCCCTACGCGCGGCGCAACAGCTACCCGGCGAAGGTCGTCGGGGACACGGTCTTCGACAACATCCTGAAGATGGGCGTGGGGCGCACGGTGAAGACAACGCTCACGATCTGGGGCGGGACCTTCGCCGTGATCACCGCCGATTTCGAGCGCGTCCGGAGCGGATTCCTGATGGCGATGGAGCCGCTGGAGGACGGCCGCACGCTGTGCCACGGCATCGTCTGCGCCCGCGCCGGCTTTCTGGCGCCGCTCCAGCTCCGGCTGCGCCGCCTGTTCACCTACAACTATCTGAAGGAAGAGGCGCGCCGTCTGCGCTCCACCCGCTACAACCCCGGAAGCCTCGGGCAGAACGACCAGGACTTGATCGACTTTTTCCAATGGGTGGCATCCCTGCCACAGGAGGGTGACCATGAGAACCGCGGTTGCAGCCCTGATCCTGCTGTGCTGGAGCGCCGTGCCCCTGCCGGGGCAATCGGCAGATGAAGCCACTCACAATGAGCTGCGCGCCCTGCGGGACGGACTGCTCGATGCGATGAGCAAAGGCGACATCGAGCGCGAGCTCACCTATTTCCATCCCAACGCCGTGATCACCTGGCACAACGCGGAGGTCAGCCGCGGGCGCGACGGGATACGCAAGTACCTGGCTCGCATGCTGGAGGGTCCCGACAAGGCCGTCGAAAGCTTCAAGGCCGACGTGGAGGTGGATGAGCTCACGATCCTCTACGGCGGCGACACCGGCATCGCCTTCGGCAGCGCCGTCGAGCACTTCCGGATGACGAGCGGCAGGACGTTCGATCTCCCCGCCCGCTGGAGCGCCACGATGGTCAGGGACGGCGACAAGTGGCTGATCGCCAGCCTGCACGTGTCAGACAACCTCTTCGACAACCCGCTGCTCGCCATGGCCCGGAAGATGGCATGGTGGGTGGGCGGCGCCGGTCTCCTGATCGGAGTGGCAGCCGGCTATCTCCTCGGTCGGAGGCGCAGGACGGCTTGATGGAGACGGCTTGATGGAGGGAATCGACGCGGCCACGGAGCGGCTCTACCGAAGTGTCCTGGAGTCGCCGCTCCATGGGCCGTTCATCCGCCGCGTCGACGAGATCTGCCGGCAGCCGGCCCCTGGAGCCTGGGGCCGCGACGCGGTCCTCGCAATCGTGCCGGGAGCCTCCTACCGGGAGCACCTGACATCCGGCGCCGACGGGCGCCTGGTGCGAGAGGAAGCCGAGCGCATCGGCTGCGCCACCGACCTGGTACCGCTCGCCACCACCGGCACCTTGCGGCAGAATGCCCGCATCCTCTGCGACTGGCTCGCGGCGCAGCCGGTGCGGCCGGTGATCCTGGCTTCCTTGAGCAAGGGCGGACCGGACGTGAAGATGGCGCTCGCGGAGCCGGATGCGGAGCGCGCCTTCCGCAACGTGGCGGCCTGGATCAGCCTGTGCGGCATCCTCGACGGCACGCCGATGGCGGACTGGCTGCTCTCCAGGAGCCCGGGCGCGGTCCTGATCCGCCTCTACCATCGGCTCCGCGGTCAGAGCACGGACTTCCTGCGCGACCTGCGCTACGGCCCCGGCAGCACGCTGGACTTCCCGCTGGGTCTCCCCCGGCACATCCGGTTGATCAGCATTGTCGGATTCCCTCTACAAGAGCACCTGACCCGCCGCGTCTCGCGGCGCTGCCACGGCCGGCTCTCGGCGCTCGGACCCAACGACGGCGGGCTGATCCTCGCGGACGTCTGCGCTCTGCCCGGTCTGCTTTATCCGATCTGGGGCGCGGACCACTACCTGCAGCCGAAGCAAGATGTGCGCGCGCTGGTGAGGGCGATCCTGCAATACCTGGACGAGACCCTCGCACGGTGAAGGACGAGCCCTTTCTGGCCTGGCCGGGATGGGCCCATCTCCGCGAGGCGGCAGCACTGTCGCTCGCCAATGCCCTCTGGTTCGCGTTCGTGTACGGCGGAGCGGACCTGCTCACCGCCCGCCGCGCCTTCCGGGTGCCCGTCCATCTGCCCGCGGAGCTGCGCATCCCGTTCGTCCCCTGGATGACGGTCTTCTACATGTCGCTTTACATCCTGTTCGTCCTCGCGCCGTTCGTCCTGCGCACGCGCCGCGAATTCCGCGCGGTGATCGGCGTCATGGCAGTGGCCATTCTGGCGAGCGGGATCGCCTTTCTCCTGTTCCCCGCGGAGCTCGCGTTCGGGCCGGTGCGGGAGGAAGACCTCGGGATCTGGGCGGGGCTCTATCGAATCGCCGACGGCCTGAACCTCACCTACAACCTGCTGCCGTCGCTCCACGTGACGCTCGCCGTCCTCTGCGTGTCGGCCTTCTCGCCGCGCGCACCGCGAACGATCCGGGCCCTGCTCTGGCTGTGGGCGTTCCTGATCGCCGCCTCCACGGTCCTGATCCACCAGCATCACGTGCTCGACGCGGTGGCCGGATGGCTGCTGGCTATTCTCCTGTCCAGGTCCTGGGGCCGAGCCACATCCGCAGCCAGATGCTGAGGAAGGACGGCCGTTTCTCCGTGAAGTCCACGTGCTTCGGCAGATGGACCCAGGGGATCTGCGGGTCCCGGTGGTGCGCCTTGTGGTGGTGATAGTTGAGGAACAGGTATTGGACGAGGCGGTTGACGCGCAGGTTCCAGGCGCCATCGTGGACGTCGCGCTCGGTGAACGCATGGTCTGCGTACTGGAGGGAGCTCCAGTTGAAGCCGAAGGCGGCGTAACAGGCGAGCCAGCCGGCCGCCGAGAGGTCCAGAAGCCAGATGCAGGCGGCCTGGAAGGCGAACGAGAAGAGGATCTCCAGGCGGATCGTCCGCTCGGGCGCGCCCTCGAAGCCGGAGAGCATGGCTGCGGTGCTCGTCTGGCGAAAGTAGCGCGTGCCGCGCAGCCGCTCCGGGAGACGGAAGAAGCCGGGCCAGACCAGGTAGAGCAGGCAGCCGAGCGGCGGGAGCAGCCAGTAAAGGCCGGTCAAAATGCTATACCACTGGACCGTCTTGAGCAGCCGGCTCTCGCCCGGGAGGATGTAGTCGAAGACCTCCGCATCCGTGCGGTTGCGCCGGTGGTGGCCCAGGTGGCAGACCCGCTGGAAGCCGAGCCCGGTCGGGAAGAAGGCCGCCAGGAACCGGCCCGCGGCCTCGTTGACCCGCGGGTGCGGATGGAGGTGCCCGTGCACCGCCTCATGAAGCAGCGAGAAGATCGTGTTGTTCACGTACGAAAAGGCGACGGCCGCGGCGATCCGCCACCCCCACGAAGAAGTGTGCGAGGCGAAGGCGAGAAGGCCGAGAGCCGCGGCGGGAGCAGCCGTGGCCAGCGCCAGGTTCAGCGCGCCGGGGATCGGCTCGGTGCGTTCGCTCATCGGCTCATTCTAACGCGGGGGCACGCCGTGGGATAAACTGCCGCCCCGCCCCACTTCCCCTCTGTCAACGTTTCATTCATCCAGGAGGATACGCATGCCCCGCAAGCCGAACTTCATGATCGTCATCACCGACCAGCAGAGCGGCCATCCCTACTGGCCGGAGGGCTGGGAGGAGAAGAACCTGCCGGCGATGCGCTGGCTCCGGGAGAATGGGATCAGCTTCGACCGCGCCTACACCAACTCCTGCACTTGCTCGCCCGCCCGCGTCACGATGCTCACCGGCCTCTACCCCGCCCAGCACGGCGTCACCGAGGTCCTCGAGTTCGACAACATCCAGAGAGTCGTGTCGGACCTGACGAGCGACCAGGGTAGCCCGGTCCAGCAACTTTCCCTGAACATCAAGGAGCGCCGCCAGCGCGGCATGACCAGCAACATCCAGAACCTGGCCAAGGTCCTCAAGACCGCCGGCTATAACGTGATCTTCAAGGGCAAGTGGCACCTCACCAAGCCCGCCAACTGGGTGCGCGATTCGGAAAAAGAGATCGATCAGAAGTACTGGACGAAGACGGACGTGCAGCAGCTCGCCGAGCGCTACGGCTTCGACGGCTGGACCATGCCCGATGCGGGCGACAACCTGGCGATCGAGAACATGGGCGCCGGCAGCACCAAAAACGATCAGCGCTTCGTCGACGGCCGCGGCCAGGCCGCCAAGTACGGCGACGTGCCTTACAACGTCCTCGAGAAAGACAGCGTGGTCCACTTCCTCCACACCTACGACTCGGACAAGCCGTTCTGCCTGATCGTCTCCCTGGTCAACCCGCACGACGTGCTGGCCTATCCCGCCCTCTATCAGTCCGCGGGCTATGACGACAAGGATTTCCAGCACCTGCCGATCGACCGGCCGCCGACCTGGAACGAGGATCTTTCGACCAAGCCGCGCTCCCAGGCCGAGTTCCGGGCGGTGGCCAACATCGGCAACTACCAGATCAACGCCGAGGATGTCGACAAGCAGCTCGGCTATTGCCGCTTCTACGCGTACCTCTGCAAGCACGTCGATCATCAGATCATGGAGGTGCTCAAGGCCTTGCAGAAGTCCAAGCACTCGGACGACACGGTGATCGTGCGCATCAGCGACCACGGCGACATGGCCATGTCCCACGGACTGCAGCGGCAGAAGATGTTCAACATGTACGAGGAGACGCTGAACGTCCCCTTCGTGATCTCGAACCCCAAGCTTTTCGAGCACTGCCGGGGCTCGCGGACGGATTCGCTGGTGAGCCTGATCGACCTGCTGCCCACGCTCGCCAACCTCGCCGGAGTACCCGATCTCGACCACTGGGTGTTCAAGGGGAAGGACCTCTCGCCAATCCTTTCCAACCCCGCGGTGGAGGTGCAGAACCACATTCATTTCACGTATGAGGATCTATACTTCTACGTCCCCGCCGCGAACCACATGCGGGCGATCATCGAAAAGCGGTGGAAGTATGCGGTCTATTACGACATCTTCACCGACCGTCCGTTCGAATACGAGATGTACGACCTGGCCGTCCCGCGCGACGTGCGGGAGGTGGAGAACCTCGGCAATCCCAGGACCAATGTTTCAGAAGAGGTGAAGGCCGAGCGCGAGCGCCTGCACCAGAAGCTGATTCACATCATGGAGACGCTCGGCACCCTGCCGCACGAGATCGAATGGCCGGAGCACTGGGGCGACCAGCGGTACGGCCGGAACGACTGATATCAGGGCATCAAGGCCTCTTCCCATCCACGCAGCGGGGAGAGCGCCAGCGGCTTCACGTCACCCCACCGCTGTCCGCGCTCGCGGCAGCGGTGGAGGTAGCGTGCGAACGCGCCGGGCTCCAGCGTTTTGATGCGGACCGCGGCGAGCTGTCCCAGGACCCGGCACAGCCGGTAGCCCGGATTGGCCGACAGCTCCTCGTCCAGCCTCTCCGCGAGGCCGGCCGGCGTCGTGTCCGTCTCCAGGAAGAGGACGTACCCCGCTTCCTCCCCAGGCGCGAGCATCGCGAATCGAGGCGCGAGCCCTTCGAAGACCCTGGCCAGGACCCCAGCCACGAAGCTCTCGTGAAGCTTCTCGCCGCGAAGGTCCGAGACGTGCCCGCCCTTCCCCAGGAAACGAAGCGAAGGCGTCCTCTCGACGAAGCCCTCGACGCGGACCCGGTCCTCCAGCCGGTAGCGGTAGAGGCCCCCTCCGGTGGTCAGCACCACGGAGTAGACCCGGCCTTCATCCAGCTCCCAGGCGAAGCGCGGATCGCCTCCGTCCTCGGAGAGGAATTCGAAGAAATGAGAGCGGACGGCGAGCGGCCACGCTCCACCGAATGGAATGGTGACGAAGCCCTCGGTCGCGAGCAGGCCTTTCGGCTGGATCTCGACTCCGGGGAAGGCTCGCGCCAGCTCCGGCAGGGAGAGGGCCGCGTGGGCGTCGCCCCAGCAACTGATCAGGCCGAGCCTCGGCCAGATCCGCGCCGGGACATCCGGAGAAAGCTTCTCCAGCCTGCTGCGCCCGACGTCACGGACCAGGGCGTCCCAGAACCTCGAGAGCTCTTCGAGCAGCAGGAGGAGAAAGCTCGGATGCCAGACCGAAATTACGGTCAGGTCGCGCCGCAGCAGCAGATGCCGCAAGGTGACGTAGCGAAAGGTGTCCGGTTCCCGCAGGTGCCGCACCAATCCCGGAACGGCCAGCGTTGCATCGGCCAAGCGGCTCCAGAACCCGCCCAGATACGCGGAGTCCTCCTCGAAGCCCACGCGTACGAGTCCGGCTGGCCGCTCTTCGTCCAGCGCGAGCGGCGTGATCGACCAGTAGGCAGTCCCGAGCGCGAGCCGCGGCCGGCGCGCGTAGAGGTCGACGATCCAGGGAGCGACTGCCCGCCGGATCTCGCGCTGGAGCGCCGGGGTATACGGGATGAGCTTCGGCGTTGCCGAGGAGCCGCTCGTCGGCTCCAGGGTCCGCACGGGCGAGCGGGTGAGCACGCGAGCCTCCCCGGCCGCGATGCGGTCGACCCAGGGCGTCAGCTCGTCCCCCCCTAGGAGAGGGACGCGCTCGCGATACTCCTCGGCGGTGCGGACCGAGGCGAATCCATGCGCACGCCCGAAGGCGGTGTCCGCGTTCGCTCCGAGGTAGCTCCCGAGGAGGGACCGCTGAACGGCCTCGGGTCTGCCGAGCGACCGGCGAAACCGGAGATGGCCGGGAAGGTTGGCGGCGAGCCAGGGGAGGCTCTTCACTCCAAGGTTCTTCACTCCAACCCGTCCCCACGCCACATCCGCCGCCCGGCGGCCGTCAGGTTGTCCTCCGCGATCTCGGCCAGGCAGACGAGCTCGTCCCCCTCCATCCAGCCGGGGTTCCGCTCCAGGAAGAACGCCACGTGCGGGTCCAGCTTCCTCCCCAGGGGCACCTCGGCAAGCTCGCCGCGGAGCTTCTGGGGCTCGGGGAAGCGGACGATCCCTTCGCGGTAGATTCCGCCGAGCCTCTCCTCGGCCAGGGCGTCGATCCGGGTCTGCACGTCCGGCGGCGTCTTGGCGTCCCAGCGGGGCCAGAAGTCTCTCCAGAACACCGGCAGGAAGCGGTAGGTGCGGAAGCCGGAGGTCAGGAGCAGCCACCAGAGGCGCCCCTTCGGCCGCTCCTCGCGCAGCCGGCGCACCGTGGCGATCCAGCACCGTGGCAGCGCGGTGCTCCCCCAGGCGGCCGGATCGACGATCGTGTCCCCCGAATAGATCACCGTGCAGGCGCCCTCGCCGGGCAGAGACGTCTCGTAGAGGAGGAGGGTCGAGAATCCCCGCAGCCCCTGCTCGTCCTCCAGGAGCAGCACCCAGGTCTTCTCCGCGAGGTCGGCTACGAAGCGCTCGCGCGTGACCCCCTCGAAGAAACCGGCGAGCAGGCGGTACATGGCCTCGCGCTCGGTGCCGGCCAGAGCCTCTCTGAGGACCAGCCGGCATCTCAAAGCAGCGCCGCCTCGACGTGGGGACGCCGGCCGTCGAGAGCCGCGGCCCCCCCTCCCCAATCCACGGTATAGAGCACGCTCTCATAGCGCCGGGGGCGAAAACGGCGTTCGAGCCAGAGCAGCCACGGGTGATCCGCGGCAAAGCCGATCACGATGTAGGCGTAGCGGCGCGCGCAGGCCTCGGCGTGCGCGGACTCGACCAGCGCCTGGAAGACTTCCGGATCGTCCTCGTCGACAGCCACGTGAGAGACCGTGGCGTGAGGGAGCGCCTCGCCGGGATCCGGCAGGCGGGGGATTCCCAGGCTCAGGGGCAGCCGGTTGATCCACGGCCGCCAGCGGGCGAGGCGAGGCGCGTAGCCGCGCACGACCACTTGCTTGAACCCGCTCTGGTCCCAGAGCGCGAGGCAACCCACCACCCGGCCGTCCCGCGAGGCCAGCCGAAAATCGTGCGGCGCGAGGCCCCGGCTGCGCTCGGGTGACAGCAGATCCTCGGCGGTGAAGAACGGCGCGGCCTGGTAGCGCCGCCGGTTTCGCGCGAGGCAGTCGGCGACCTCGGCCATCCGGCCGGGCAGGCCCGGCTCGATCCCCACCTCCCCTCTCTTCCGGCTCGGCCGCACTGCTGGCAGCACCAGCGTCACGAAACCCGACAGCTCGCGGTAGGTGGGCAGGCCGGGAACTCCGCCGCTCAGGAGCCGGCGGGCGGTCTCATTGTCCGCGATGACCGAGGTGATATCGAAGGGCAGCTCGTCCGGTCTTCGCAGATCCCGGAGGGCCGCATAGCCGGCCGCCAGCAGCCGGCGCCGGCCGCGGGCGGCGCGGTCGACCCGGAGCTGGCTCAAGTAGCCCAGCCGGCAGGGCTTGCCGTTCACGAAGGCGTTCCAGACGGCGCGCGTACCCATGCCCAGGATACGCCCGGTGGCCGGATCGCGGGCCACGACCGTGGCGTGAGGCTCGCCCTCCACGGCCGCGGCCAGGAAGGCGTTCGGCTCCCGCTCCAGAGACACCCGGATCGCGCCATCCATCGGGTTGTCGCACAACAGGCGCCGGATCTCCGGATCGTCCTCGGGCCCTGCGAGCTCGACGATCAAGCGGCCGGCAGCAGCTCGCCCTGCCAATCCTCCGCCCCCAGCGGGAAGTGGTTGCGGCCGTCCACATCGGCGCGGTGCAGCCAGTTGATCAGGAAGTAGTTGCGGAACATGAAGGCATCCGCCCGGTTTACCGGATCGAGCGACCGCTTCAGGATGCTCGGCCAGGAGTAGAAGGCCCGCCGCGCCTCGACGCAGCAGCGTTCCACCTCCTCGGCCGTCATGCGCGCCGGACGGAACGGCACCTTGTTGTAGCTGTACGCCTCGTCCAGCCACCAGCTCTCGTAGAGCAGCTTCCCCTCCCGCTCCAGCCGCTCGTAGAGCGGCGTGCCGGGGAACGGCGTCAGGTGGTTGAAGGCCGCGATGTAGAAGCCGTGCTCGCGGGCGAAGGCCACGGCCTGGGGGAGCTGCTCGGGCGTGTCCTCGTCGTAGCCCATGATGAACGTGCCGTAAAGCCGGATCTTGTGGCGCCGCAGGTTCTCGAGCGCCTTCGTATACCCCCCGCGCATGGTGTTGAACGTCTTGTTCATGGCCCGGAGGTTTTCCGGGTTCAGCGTTTCGAAGCCGATGAGCACGCCCATGCAGCCGCTCCGTTCGAGGAGGTCCAGCATCTCCTCGTCGTGCGCCACGTTGATGCTCGCCTGGCTCACCCAGCGGACCTTCAGGGGGATGAGAGCGCGGAAGAATTCCTTGGCCTGCGACGGGTTCGAGGTGATGTTGTCGTCGACGAAAAAGATCAGTTTCTTTTCATGGCGGATCTCTTCGATCTCAGCCAGGATCTCGTCCACGGGACGGCGCGTCTGGGTGGCCTGGAAAACCGTCTGCACGGCGCAGAAGTCGCACTTGAAATGGCAGCCGCGGCCGGCCTCCACGAGCCCCACGCCCAGGTAGCGCTTGCCGCGGAAGATCCGCCGGTCGGGCCGCGCTCCCGCCAGCGCGGTGCGCCCCTCCTGGCGGTATAGCTTCTGTCCCCGGCCATGCCGCCAGTCGTCGATCACCTGCGGCCAGAGCGCCTCGGCCTCCCCCACCACCACGCTCTCGGCATGGTGCGCCACCTCGTCCGGGCACAGGCTCGCGTGGAAGCCGCCCATCACGACCGGCACCCGCCGCTTCCGGTATTCCGAGGCGATCTGGTAAGCGCGCCGGGCCGTGTAGGTCTCGACGGAGAGGGCCACCAGGTCGGTGGGCTCGTCGAAGGGGATCTCCTCCATCCGGTCGTCGTAGAAGCGCACCTCCACGTCCGGCGGGGTGATCCCCGCGATCAGGGCAGGCGGCAGCGGCTCCATCTGCCAGGTGCGGATGTAGGAGCGGTCGCCGGCGCGGCGGCCGATGCAGGGGTGGACGAGCGTGAGCCTCACGCGGCCGACTTCGCCCTTCCCATTCCGAGGATCCAGTCGCAGTTGTAGAAGCGATGCAGGTTGTGGGCGTAGAAGCGGTACCCGAGGTTGGTCCCGACGCGCACCGGCCACGGGCTCGGCGAGGAGGCCAGACGCCGCACCATGGAGGGCACGCTGTAGGCGTACTTCCAGGCGGTCTCGATCCCCGTCTGCAACTCCTCGACGCTCATCTTCGCCGGCTGAAACACGACGTGCTGGCCGTCGTAGAGCTCCCAGTTGCGCGTCAGGATCCGCCCTTCGCTCTCCAGGCGGCGGTAGAGAGCCGTGCCCGGGAACGGAGTGACCACAGCGAAGCGCGGCAGGTCGATGCGCGCCTCCACGGCGAAACGGGCGGTCTCCAGGAAGATCTCGGGCGTGTCGTTGTCGAGCCCGAACACGAAGCAACCCTGGAGAGCGATGCCGTGGCGGTGCAGGGCCTGCACCAGCTCCTTGTAGCGCTCGGGTGAATTGAAACCTTTCTTCGAGGCGCGCAGATTCTCCCGCGAGATCGATTCGAGCCCCATGAGGATGCCCCGGCAGCCGCTCTTCTGCGCGAGACGGAGAAGCTCCTTGTCCTCGGCCAGGAGCACCGTCGCAAGGCCGTACCACTGGACGCGCAGCGGGATGAGCGCCTCGAACAGCCGCGCCGCGTGCTCGCGGTCGGCGATCAGGTTCAGATCGACGAAGATCAGCTTGCGCGATCCCTTCTGGCGGATGTCCGCGACCACTTCCTCAACCGGCTTCTGGTAGGGCTTCGTGCCCCAGGCCGAAGGCACCACGCAGAAGTCGCAGCGGTGAACGCAGCCGCGGGTGGCTTCGAACACGTCGTCGGTGAGATAGCGGTTGCGCGGCAATAGATCGCGCCGGGCGAACGGAAGGCCGGCCAGAGAGAGACCGGGCCGCTGATCGTAGCGGCGGCGCATCCGGCCCGCCATGAAATCGCGGAGCAGCTCGGGCCAGCTCTCCTCGGCGTAGCCCACGACGATGGCGTCGGCGTGCGGCTGGGCATCCTCGGGGATCAGGGTCACATGAGGGCCGCCGAGGACCACCGGGATGCCGCGGGCGCGGAACGCCGCCGCCAGCTCATAGGAGCGCACCGCCGTGCCCGTGATGACCGTGAGGCCGACCAGGTCCGCCTGGATGGCGGAGGGATCGACCTCTTCGATGCCCTCGTCGATGAGGCAGAGATCGGCGTCCAGCTCCGGGGGGACGAGCGCGGCCAGCGTCGTAAGGGTGAGCGGCATGTAGCGGAGCGACCGCTTGAAGATGCCGCCGCGATGGCGGTAGAGCGGGCCCTTGGGAGAAATCAGGACGATCCGCATGTGCTTCCTACCCTTACGATAGCCGCAGGTCTTTTTTGATCTCCGAGATCATCGCCTGGATGTCGCCGCGGTCCATGTTGCGATAGCGCTCGGGGAGCAGCTCGCGGCTGGTGGACTCCAGCACGGCGCAGAGGATCTGCATCTCGCGCTCGCGGTAATTCGAGGAAGGCAGGAAGTCTTCGAAAGCCTTCTTGAGGTGCTCAGCCGAGACCTCGGGCGCCTCCGCGGCCTCGGCCTCCTGCACCGCGCGCACCAGCACCGCCTCGAGGTCGGAGCCCGAAAGACCCAGCAGGAACTCCTTCGCGGCGACTTCCGACAGCTTCGTCACCTGCGTCTTGATCCCGAGCTTCTTGAGCATCACCCGGAAGATCTCGTCGTACTCCTCCACCGTCTCCGGGTAGAACAGGGGGATGTGCTCCTCGGCCCGGCCCTGGCGCTTCAAGTCGATGGGCAGCAGGTCGGGACGGGAGGTGATCAGGAACCAGAGGATCCTGCCGCGGTAGCGGGTGTCGCCCATGAACGTCGCGATCTGGGCGAAGACGCGGTTCTGGGTGCCCGAATCGCCCGACTGCTCGCGGTTGCCGAGCGCCGCGTCCGCCTCGTCGATCACCACTCCGACCGGGGTCAGCGCGGCGAGGATCTTCAGGATGCGCTCCAGGTTCGCCTCGGTCTCGCCCACCCACATGGAGCGGAAGTTCTTGAGCTTCACGCAGGGGAAGCCGATCTCGTTCGAAAAGCACTCCACCAGGAACGACTTGGCGCTCCCCACCGGGCCGCAGATCAGGTATCCCATGGGCACGGCCGCCGGGTTGCCCCGGGCGATGGCGCGGGCGGCGCGGCGCAGGCGGTCCTTGACCGCGGGCATGCCCGCCACCATCGAGAGGTCGTACTTGGGCTCCAGGTACTCCAGCAGGCCGAGCCCCTCGGTCTCGATGACCTCCTTCTTCACACCCCGCACCCGCTCCCGGGTCAGGACCTCGTTGTTGGCGTCGGCGCCGTCGAGCATCTGCGCGAGCTGGACGCGGGTCATGCCCGCGGTGAGCTCGGCCAAGCGGCCCGGGGGCAGCTCCGACATCTTCCGGTACCACTCGGGCGCGCGGACCGCCTCCAGGTACTCCAGCCGCTCCCCCTGCGTGGGCCGCACGATCTCGACCTCGCGCGTGGCGTGCGAGCGCAGCAGCTTGGGATCGAGGTCGGCCAGGGTCTCGGTCACCATCACGATGACGATGTTCTTGGCCAGCAGCACGGGGTCCTGCGACCACTTCCGCAGGTAGACGAGGACGGCGCGGTCCTCGGGGCCGCGGTTCGACACCTCGGCGGCCGGGACCACCGTCTCCGCGAAGGGCAGCATCAACACCACCGGCCGGGCAGGCGACTGCGCCGTGCAGTGCCGGAAGTAGGAGTCGAGCAGAGCGAAGCAGTTGGCGGCGTCGCGCGGCAGGCGGTCGGCCCAGGTGGTGCCGTGGACCGCGTCGTAGCTCCGCATCCGCTCCTCGAAGTGCGAGCGCGCCGCGGGCGTGGCAAAACCCAGCCCCTCGGCGCGGTTGTAGGTCACCATCGACGGCCAGCCCGCGAAGAGCTGCGAGACGAGGAACTCCTCCAGCGACAGGAAGCGGAAGCCGGCGGAGCTGCGCAACGGCACCAAGTCGGCGGGCACGCCGTGGATCACGAACGTGTTCGACTGCTTGGCCCGCACGGCGCGGACCAGGTCCGCGCCCCAGGGAGGAAGCGATTCGAGGAAAGCGGCGGGAGTGGGTGCGACGGTCGCCATGGGGTTTCTTGTACCTCGTTGCTGAGCAAGCCGGAAAGGACCTGAAGGACCAAAAGGACTCAAAGGACCTGAAGGACCCGGAAAGCGTCCTTGCTGTCCTTTAGGTCCTTTACGTCCTTTTGGTCCTCTCCGGGCCTTTACCTCTACGCCTCTCCCACCTTGTGCGGCGTCGCCTGGGAGGTCTGCCCTGCCGACTCGGTCGGGAACGGCGCGGCCTCGCGCACGGCGTCGGGCTTCTTCAGGCCCATCTCCACCTCGAACTCCGAGAGGATGCTCTGGGCCTGGAGCTGGCGCGCCTTGCGCTCGGTCTTGATGCGGTCGACGTCCAGGCCGCCGGTGGCCACCTCGACCGCGGCCTTGGACTCGGCGACGCGCTGCTTGATCTCGTCGAGGTACTTGTCGGCGGTCGAGGCGGTGCCGTAGGTGTCCAGCTCGGCGAGGGCGCTGGCGGCGTTCTTGAGCACCGCGGCCTTCTTCGACTCCTGGATGGCCTTGCGGCTCGTCTCGATCCTGGTGCGCAGCTTGCCCTTGATGTCCTCGACCGTGATCTGGGCGTTCTCGAAGGCGTTCTGAGACGCCATGATCTGCTCGCGGGTGGCGGTCAGCTCCTGGCGAACCTGCTGCAGCGTGGAGGCGTCGTCCTCGGCGATGCGGCGGAGCTCCGGGCTCCCCTCCTTGAGGGCGGCCTGGATGGAACCGACGAGCTGCCTCTCCTTCTGCTCTAGCTCGACGCGCTCCTGCTCCAGCCGGATCACGGTGGCGCGGGTGGTGACGAGGATCTGGTTCAGCTTCGGCAAGGTGTTGCGCATCTCCTCGATCGACTCCTGGAGCATGACCTCCGGATCCTCGGCGAAGGAGATGAAGTAGCCGATCCAGGACTTGAAGACACGGGCAATGCGTTCGAACATGGCTCTCTCCTTGAACTAGGCCTGGGTCTCGGGCCCGGCGGCCGGAGCGGGCGCGGGGGGCGCGGACGCTTCCCCGGTGGTGATCGGGTTGGTTTCGACGAACGGGGAGACGGCTTCGAAGAGCCTGCGCTCCTCGGTCTTCTTGGTGAGCTGCCACGTGGCCAGGCGGGCCTCCTCGTCCTCCAGGGCGCGGCGGTTGGCATCCATGGCCTCGCGGTTGCGCCGGACGAGCTCGTCGATCTCCGCTTGGAGCCGGGCGTTCTCCTTCTCCTTCTCCTCCGTGCGCGCCTTGAGCTTGGTGCGCAGGAAGTCCTCGAAGCGGTCGAGGGCCTGGTCGCGGCGCACCGCGTCCTGGACGATGTCCGTGATGGGCACGGGACCCGTGGGATTCATGCGCAGGAACCCGGTGAGCGCCGCGGCCTTGGCCCGCGAGTCGAGGTTGGCGAAATCGGACGACGAGAGGATCTCCAGCACCTTGTGCGCCGTGTAGCCGTGCGCCGGGTCCTGAATGCCCGCTGCCTTGTAGATCATCGCGAAGTCGGGGATGTCCATGCCGGCGATCTCTTCGGCTCCGGGCGCTCCCCCTGCCGGCTTCGATGCGGCCTCGAAGGCCTTGTCGTCGATCTCCGGCGGCGGCTGGAGGGTGCCCAGGAGCTCCCGGATGTCGGTCGGCTGGCCGAGCGGCGAGCGCGCGGAGCCTCCTGAGGGACCTCCGGACGGAGTAGACGAGCCGAGAGCCATCTCCTCGGGCGTGATCTCCACGATTTTCATCTTGCTGAGGACTTCTCTGAGGCCCATGGTCGCTCCTACGAGCTAGAAGAAAGAAGGTTTTGCGGCTCGGAAAGCGTATGGCCCGGGAAGGGGGGTGTCAAGGATACGCCTGCCGGTATCTGCCGGCGCTGGGAAAGCGCCGGAGGTTGGTGACGGGCACGAGCAT
>DASUNJ010000314.1:0-3655 GCA_036277235.1 Thermoanaerobaculia bacterium
TCTCTTTGCGCCCGATCTCCGCGGAGAGGTTGCCATCCACGTGCTGCATGAAGCGGGCGAGCTGCAGAGCGTCGTCAACTTGGAGCAAGGCATGCCAGTGGTTGGACATGAAGACCACACTGCAACATCTCACCGGATAGAGCCGCTGGGCGCGGCCCAGAACACCGAGAATAATTTCATTGACGGCAGAGCCGGGACGCAAGAGCAGCCGCGACTGGGATGTCCGGACCGTCACCTCCACCAGGGCGCCTTCTTCAGGTACGAAGCGTAGACCTCGGCTCATTTCAAAAAGACAAGGAACGGAAAATGCCTCGGAAATGTCATTCCTTCGAATGTTGAAGAACAGGAATGTGAAGGCCGGCAAGATGCCGGCGCTCCCAGGGAAGGAAGCAGGCTCGTTGGCGGAGTCAGCCCCAGAGGCGATCCAGTAGCTCGGGGCCGATCTCGCCCAGCTCCGAGACCCTGGCATCGGCCATTTCAAAGCGGTGATCCGCCCGCAATGCAGGCTCGGGGACCACGATGCAATTCATCCCCGCCGCCTTGGCCGAGAGGAGACCGTTGGGCGAGTCTTCCACCGCGATGCAGCGCTCCGGCTCGATTCCCAGCTTGCGGGCGGTCGTGAGATAGACGGCTGGATCGGGCTTGCCCCGGGCTTCCTCCTCAGCCGAGTGGATGACCTCGAAGGCGGAATGCAGCCCGAGGGCGTCAAGGGCCGCGTGGATCACCCTGTAGGGCGAGGAGGAGGCAAGCGCCAGACGCAGCCCTCTCGATCTCGCGAGATCGAGAACCTCGTCCACTCCAGGCTTGGGCGTCCCCCGGCGGGTCACCAGGTCCACCAGACGGTCGAGGATCGAGGCCACCAAGTACTCCCGGCGCGGAGCGAGAGCGGGATGACGTTCGCACCAGTACGCCACCACCTCGTCGACGCGCAGACCGGTCGTCTGGAGGCAGTCTTCCGGAGTGAGCTTCAGGCCCGCTTCCCCGGCGGCGGCGATCTCCGCCTTGTGCCAGAGCGGCTCGGAGTCGATCAGGACTCCGTCCATGTCGAAGATCAGCGCGCGGGGCAACCTACCTCAGAAACTTGAGCAGGGAGCTGGCATAGTTCAGGGCCGCATCCTCAGGCGTGTTGCTGTGCGCTTGGTTCCTGAGGAGCATCAGGTTCTCGCTTGTCTTCAGATCCCGGAGCCGGAGCTCCAGCTCGATGAATGGATCGACGTTGGCGAAATAGACGAACGTCGAGTCGCGCTTCACGTCCACGATCGCCACCTTCAGCTCCAGGTCCCCGCCTTGCTCGACCACTTCGAGCCCGGCTTCCTTCATGGCCAGGATGAAGGACTCCTGAACCTTTTCCTGGGTACCGGCCGGGATGAGCCCGGAGAAGTTCTCCACCTTGGGAACGGAGACCGTCTTGTACGAGCTGAGGCTGAAGCCGAGCTCTTTCGGCTCTGCCGGGTTGCCCCCGCCTCCCCGCTTCATCCGCTTGAGCAGGCTCTTCTTCCCCGCAGGCTCGGCCGCGGGAGCTTCAGCCCCGGCCGTCTTTACCCAGCCCCAGTCGAACCCCTCGCCGTTTCTCTCGATGTCCTCGACCATGAGACGGTAGTCGTCCTCCTTGAGGAAGACGTTGACGATCTCCTCACCGTCCTTGTAGTCGTCGCTGTCTACAAAGAAATCCGCGGCTTGAGCCGTGTGAGCCAGAAGGACCAGAAGCCCTCCCAGCAGGAGCTCTCTTTTCATTGATTTTTCCCCCCTTCAGTTAGACGCCGTTTAGCTTGTCGTTGTTTAGTGGTCCTGTCAAGCTGCCTGCCGGCGGCGAGCTAACGTCTTGTGAAGATCACTTTCGCGGGGTTCCCCGTCGCGATCGAGTTCGGGGGGATGTGTCCGGAGATGACCGAGTTGGGGGTGACGATGGTGCCGGCTCCGATGTCGGCGCCGTCCAGGACCACGCAGCCGGAGCCGAGCCAGACGTTGTCCGCGATCCGGATGCCTTTGGCGGAGAACTTGCCCTGCAGGCGGATCGGCACGTCCAGACGGTCGTAGTGATAGTTGTTTCCGATGATCGAGCAGTTGGGACCGACCAGGCAGTCGTCCCCGATGAAGGTTCCCGCGGTGAAGGAGGAGATGACGCAGCCGTTCGAGATCTCGACGTTGCGCCCGATCTTCAGCGGACCGTCCGAGGCCTTGACCTTGGTGAACGAGCTGACGATCGATCCGCGGCCGATGGAGAGCTGCGAGGTGATCTCCACCTCGGCCTTCGGGCTGATCATGCAGCCATACTTCAGGTAGCCCCAGAGCGTGACCAGGATACGGGGCGTCAGAAATCTCCGGAGAGCGACGGCCGCTTTAATTGTTCCCGTCCCCTCTCTCCCCAGCCCTCTCCCCCGTTCCGGAGGAGAGGGAGCCCCCACCGAGACGCTGTGACACCAGGCGCCGCACGTCGCCGAAGCTCTCCATCTCCCCCACCTCTTTCATGCTGAAGCGGATCCCGAAGACCTCTTCCAGGGCGGAGATCAGCCGCAGGTGGTTCATGGAGTCCCAGGCCGAGGCGTCGTCGCGCCGGAACCCGTCGACGATGTCCCCGGCCTCGACGTCGAGGACGCCGGCCATGACCTCCCGGACCTGGCTATCGACTTCCGACGAGCTCATCGTGCGTCACCCGGATCCAGTCGCAGGGCAGGATCCTCACCTCGTCCCGCCGCAGGCCGTACAGCTTCTCCCCGCAGGACGAGCTTTCGAGGAGGCGGAAGCCCTGCTCGTGGTAAAAGGTTTCCACGGGCTTGTTCTTCGCCGTGGGGAGATAGCGCCCGCGCAGCTCCAGGCCGCTGCGGTCCTGCACGAGCCGCTGCTTGACGTGGTTCATGATCGCCGTCTCGATCCCCCTTCCCATCGCCCGGCAGCTCATCAGGAAGCTGTCGATCGTGGCCATGCGGCCGACCTTCTTGAGCAGCACGACCGCGATGGTCCCGAAGTCGCCGAAGCGGTCCCGCGCCCGCGCCACCCAGAGCTCGCAGGCGGGCGAGGTGGCGAAGCGCTCGACCTCGGCCAGCGAGTAGCGCTCGGTGGTCAGGTTGAACTGGTTCGTCTTGGTGAAGAGCTGATGCACGCGCGGCAGGTCCTCGCGCCGGGCGAGATGGATCTCCAGCTCCGTGCGCAGGCTCGCGAGGTAGCTCCCGAGGTCGCCCGCCGATGCCTGCAGCTCCTGACGCTGCCGGTTCTCCCGATACTGGCCGGCCTTGCGCCGGTCCTCCTCCAGGATCTCCGGCTTCTCGAAGTCGTTCATCCGTTCGATCAGGCCCGCGTACTCGGCCGGGTCGGGCGGCAGCAGCACGGTCTTCACTTCCGGCATCATCTGCTGCACCAGGCTGATCTCGGCCGGGTTGTCGTCCATGAAGACCAGGCTGTCGGTGCCGATGTTGAGCGCCTCGGCGATCTTCCTCAGGCCCTGGTGCTTGGGCTCCCAGCCGATCTCGGCCGCGGCGAAGTCGGCGAGCTTGAGCGGCATCTCGGGCCGGCTGTCGAAGACCTCGACCACGTCGGCGCGGTTGTTCTTGCTGCAGATGGCGAGCAGCACGCCACGGTCGTAGAGCTCGAGCAGGGCCCGCTGCAGCTGCTGAAAGCCGGCGCCCGGGTATTCCGGGCCAAGCTTGATGCCCGTCAT
>DASUNJ010000315.1:0-8004 GCA_036277235.1 Thermoanaerobaculia bacterium
GATCGCCCGCATTGAAGAAGAGGAGCGGCGCCTCGCCGCACGGGAAGCCGAGATCGCCCGCGAGGAGCGCCGGCTGCGAGGCAAGGAGGACCGGGAGCAGCGTGCCCGGGATGAAGAGGCGAAGAAGCCCGCCCGCGATGAAGAGGAAGAGGAAGAAGAGATAGCGGAAGCCGCGCCCGCCTCCGATCTGAGCGGCTGGTGGGAGATGACCAACCGCATCGAAGAGACCAACTACGCGCAGTACAAGGGTCTGCGTCTCGGCTACCGCGTCCAGCTCGAGCAGGACGGCAACCGTCTCACCGGCCGGGGCCAGAAGTGGACCGAGGACGGCCGCACCATCGGCTCCTCCGGCCGCAGCCCCATCACCGTCACCGGCACGATCGAAGGCCGGAAGGTGACTCTGAGCTTCACCGAGCACGGTACCAAGCGCTCGACCAACGGCGGCTTCACCTGGACCCTCTCCGCCGACCGCACCGAGCTGCGCGGCAGCTTCTGGAGCACGGCCGCGGATACAAAGGGAAGGTCCACGGCCGTTCGGATGCGGTAGGAACCCCTCACGCATGACTTGTCTGCGTTATGAATAACCGCCAGGACGGAGCCGGACCTGCGGCTATGCTATCGTTGACTCTCACTGGCACTCAGGAGATGTCAAGATGCCACAGGTCAGCGCACGGCTGCCTTCAGAACTGATCGCAGAGATGGACCAGGCGGCCAACCGTCTCCACCGGACGCGGGCGGAGATCGTCCGGCAAGCGGTTGAGTACTACCTCAACGACCTCGAAGACCTCCATCAAGGTCTGGAGCGGCTCCAAGACCCGGCCGATGCTCTCCTGGACTGGGAGGAAGTCCGGCGTGAGCTACTCGATCAAGATTAAGGACAGCGCTGCGAAGGCATTGAGCCGGATCGCCAAAGACGATCGACGACGGCTGATCCATGCCATCGACCGCCTCCGCGACGAACCCTTGGCGGGGAGCGCTCTCAAGGGAGAATTCTCCGGCCTCCGCCGACTCCGCGTTGGACGTTACCGCATCGTCTATGAGGCCGTGCGCGAGGAGCTCACCATCCTTGTCGTTCGCATCGGGGACCGCCGCGAAGTCTATCGGTAAATCGTGCGCTTCATGGGAAGAATCTCAAGTCCTATGAGCAGGGTCGAAGATGTCAAGCCCTTCCGCAGCGGCGGCGCCGAGTAGATTGCGGTCGGAGCAGGCAAAGAGGATTTCCAGCCCTTCCCGACGCAAAAGCAGGGCGCTTGCGAGGTGGACAGCATCGGCGCCTCGAAGAGGATGCCGCTCACAGAGGCCCGCTACGAAAGCGAGGGTCTCGGTGCCAACTGGAACCTTCATGAGCTCCTCCCAATCCTCCGCGAAGCGAAGCTGGAGATCCTCGAGCTCCGGAGCAAGCAGGAGCTCTTCCCGACGTCGGCGAGCAAAGGTAGCGTGGATCTCGGCGAAAGCGAGCAACGAGGCGGCGATTGGTTCCTCTTGCGCTGCCGCTTCGCGCATTCGCTCCGAGCCGGGTTCCGCGATGTAGAGTTTGACCAGAGCGCTAGTGTCGACGAAGAGGATCAACGCCGATCCTCGAGCACCATCTCGGAGGCCAGCTTGCCTCGACTTGGGAGCGCCGGGCCTTGAAACGCCCTCCGCGAGGACCGCTTGGGCAGGATCACCAGACCTCGGGACGCCATTTCGGCCAAGCGCGCCTGTTCATCCCGTTCTTGGAGCTGGGACAGAGGAACCAGCGCGGCGATCGGCTGGCCGTCCCTCAGCACGACGATCTGCTCGCCGGCCTCGGCTCGCTGCAAGTAGCTGGAGAGTTGATCTTTGAGGACTCGTGTGCTCACCGTAGGCATGGGCGCCTCCTGTGGCCATTGTAGCCGCGCCTTCAATCTCAATCAATCTGCAGAGCTGGCAAGCGCCCGCGCCAGCGCCTCGATCGAGAGCGGCGCGCAGCCTTCGGCGTTGTTGTTGACCGTGCAGACGAACGGTCTCCCCGCGCCCAGGGCATTGCGGGCGAGGGTGACGAGCGCCCGGCGGGCGTTCTCGTCCGGGGCCTGGATGCGGTTGAAGGGAGAGTAGCGGCGGCCGGCGTCTTCGTAGGTCATGCCGGGGCCGAGGAGCCATCGGACCAGGGTGATCGGGGTGCGCGGCCGGTCGGTTCCGGCGAGACGCGCCTGGGCCAGGATGTCGGGCATCCGGGGATGGACGTTGTGGCAGTGGACCGCCCGGGCTTCGGCCAGGGCGTCGGCATAGGCGGGCGTCAGGATCTCCCGGTTGCGGATTTCCACCGCGTAGACCGGGCCCCTCGGCAAGGCGCAGAGGAAGCTCCGCAGCTCGTCCGCGAAGCGTTCGGGGACTCCGAGGTCCTGCGGCGAGAACTGGAAGAGGAGCGCTCCGGCCTTCGGCCCGAGCCCCTCCACGAAGGGGGCGACCACGGCGTCCGCGGCATAGGCGGGATCGAGGAAGAGCGGGTTCACCTGGCCGCGGACGGCTCCGTAGCGCGGCCAGTCGGGGTAGCGGGAGACCGTGCAGGCCTCGTGCGCCTTGACCACGAAGCGGAAACCGTCCGGCACCTGGGCGGCGTACTCGGCAAACTCCCGCGCCTCGATCGGCGCGTAGTAGGTGCGGTCGATCCCCACGCAACGCAGGAGCGGGTGCTGTCCGTAGGCCGCGAGCCCTTCGCGGGCCAGCTTCGACTCCGAGTACTTCGCGTCGTAGACCAGGTCCCGCCAGCCGGGAAAGGACCAGGTGGAGCCGCCCAGGTAGAGGTCCTCGGGCAGCGTCCGGCCCAACTCGATCAGCTCCTCGGAGAAGTCTGCCGGTCCCACGCCCTCTTTTGCGGGCTCCGGCGCCAGGCCGGGGAAGAGCTGGAGCTGGTCTTCCCTCTTCATGAGGGAAGTTTATACGGGAAGCCGCCACCGCGGCAATGGTCCGTGACGCAAAGGCGGCACGTCCTCGCGGTGAGACAGGTCCGGCCCGGCCTGACCTCTCCAGGTGTCGATCCCTCCCTCCGGATGCGCACAATTCTCCTTTCCGGATGCATCTTCAAGTTTTCGAATAGCGCGCAAAGCCCCGTCCCGCCTCGGTTCTCCGCTGCGAAACACCACGCGCAATCCGATTTCCTGAACTGCTCAACAGTCACAAAAATCGGACACACTGGCTTAAGTAGTTGATTTTACTGCGTTTGCCAGTGTGGCACACGCCTTGCCACTACGGCGAATCGCAAGGTTTTTTGCAGAAGGGAGGTGACGCTGGCGCGGCACACAGTGGAGGATCGTCTTTCGAACAACCGCTTCTGAACTCGGGTTGAAGGAGATCAACTGATGAATAGAAAGTATTTCTTTACCCTGGCGCTCGCCGCGCTGCTGCTCAGCGGCCCGGCGTCCGCCCAGCTCCAGTCCGGCAGCATCCACGGCACGGTGGTCGGCCAGGACAAAGTGGCCCTTCCCGGCGTCACCATCACTCTCTCGGGCGTCGGTGCGCCGCAGGTCCAGGTGACGGACTCGCAAGGGAAGTTCCGCTACCTCGGCCTCTCGCCCGGCATCTACACGCTCAAGGCCGAGCTCCAGAGCTTCGTCCCCCTCGAGCGGACGAACCTGGACATCAGCGTCGGCCGCAATACCGAGATCGAGCTGACGCTCGCGCCCTCGGACTTCGGAGAGACGGTCAACGTCGTGGACAGTGGCGAGGCGCCGCTCCTCGACTCCCGCCGCTTCTCCCAGGAGACGAGCATCTCCCGTGTTGAGATGGACAGCGTCCCGTCGGCCCGCGACCCCTGGGGTCTGCTGCCGACCGTTCCCGGCGTCCAGACCGACCGGATCAACGTGGGCGGCAACGAGGGCGGCCAGCAGTCCAACTTCGTCGGTCCCGGCTCGTTGTGCACCCAGGCGGTCTGGTCCCTCGATGGCATGGTCATCACCGACATGTCGGCCGTGGGCTCGTCTCCCGGCTACTTCGACTTCGAGTCGTTCGAGGAGATGCAGATCACGACCGGCGGCAGCGACGCTTCCGTGGCGACCGGCGGCGTGGTCCTCAACATGGTCACCCGGCGCGGCACGGATCAGTGGCGCGGCTCGGCCCGCTACCTGGCGGGCGACGACGGCAGCCAGTCGGACATCGACCTCGACTCCAGCGAGCTCGGCCAGGCCGGCCCGTGGAACGGGAATACTGCCCAGGCCGAGATCAAGCAGGGCAACCGCATCGTCGAGGTGTCGGACTACGGCGCCGAGGTGGGCGGTCCGATCGTCAAGGACAAGTTCTGGATCTGGGGCGCGTACGGCGAGCAGAAGATCGACCTGCTCACCGTCAGCGACTTCAGCGACGATTCCACGCTCGAGGACTGGAACCTCAAGCTCAACGGCCAGGTGACGCCGTCCAACTCGGCGAGCGCGTTCTTCTGGCAGAGCGACAAGATCAAGCTCGGCCGCAACGCCGGCCCGCTACGCCCCCAGGAGACCACCTGGAACCAGACCGGCTTCGGACCGGAGCCGACCGCGTGGAAGGTCGAGGACACCCAGATCGTCGGCTCGTCCTTCTACCTCACCGGCATGTTCTCGGTGGTCAACGGCGGCTTCCAGCTCGCACCCCAGGGCGGCGACAAGGTCCCCTTCCTGGACGCCCAGGGCGTCTGGAACAACAGCTTCCTGCTGATCCAGGTGGAGCGCCCGCAGCAGCAGGCCAAGCTCGACGCCTCCAGCTTCTTCTCCACCGGCAACGTCTCCCACGAGCTCAAGTACGGCGCCGGATACCGCGTCGTCGAGCAGACCACCCTGAACCGCTGGCCCGGCGGCGGCATCGACGTCGGCGGCGTGCTGCTGCTCTCCCGCGACGGCAAGGCCAACGTCGAGGCCGACTATGGAAACCTTTTCGTGCAGGACACGCTCTCCAGGGGCAACCTCACGGCCAACGTCGGACTGCGCTGGGACCGCCAGGGCGGCGAGCTGCTGGATACGAACGTGGAGGCCAACCCGGTCTTCCCCGAGCTGCTGCCGGCCACGACGTTCCAGGGCCGCGACAGCGGGTTCGAGTGGTCGACGCTCTCGCCGCGCCTCGGCCTCACCTATGCTCTCGGCGAGCAGCGCAAGACGCTCCTGCGTGCCAGCTACTCCCGCTTCTCCGACCAGCTCGCGACCGCGTTCGCCGGCTGGCTGCATCCGCTCGGCGCGCCGCAGTACCGGTATTTCCTCACCTCGAACGACGGCGGACCCGTCCTCGAGCCGGGCGAGCTCGGGGACGAGATCGGCCCGCCCAGCGGCAACGTCAATCCGTTCACCCTGGCGCCGCTGATCTCCAACGCGGTCGATCCCGGCCTGAACGCTCCGATCACCGACGAGCTGCTCGTCGGGATCGAGCACGCCCTCCGTCCCGAGCTGGTGGTCGGCCTGAACTTCAACTACCGGCAGCTCAGCGATCTCCTCGAGACCGAGCTGCTCGTCTTCGACGGCGATCCTTTCGCGGAGGAGAACCTGGGGAGCACCGGCCGTCTGCACCGGCGCGACGACTACGTGCAGAACACCCTCGAAGGCGTTCTGCCGAATGGCGAGCCCTACTCGATGTCGTACTGGACCCTGCGCGAGGGCGTGAGCACCCGCAACGGATTCCTGCTGCAGAACGGCGACCGCGAGCAGGAGTTCCTGGGCGCGTCGCTCTCCCTCCACAAGCGGCTTTCGAACCGCTGGATGGCGCGCGGCAACGTCTCGTGGCAGGACTGGACCTGGGACATCCCGGACTCCGAGAACGAGGATCCCACCGACACGATCGGCGGCGGAATCGTGAACGGTACCGACGTGCTCCAGGGCTCGGGCACCGTCTCGGGCTCCAAGGGGAACGTGTTCATCAACAGCAACTGGTCGTACAGCCTGACCGGCCTCTACCAGGTCGCGCCGGACGCGCGCTGGGGGTTCAACGTCGCGGCGAGCCTGACCGGCCGCGAGGGCTACCCGATCCGCTACGCCCGCCGGGTCAACCGCGCGCCGATCGCGGACACCCCCGGAGTCGGCATCGACATACCGATCGCTTCTGACGCGGACTCGTTCCGCGCTCCGGACATCCACCTGCTCGACCTGCGGGTCGAGAAGGAGTTCCACCTGAGCGACTTCGGCTTCACGGTCGGAGCGGATCTCTTCAATGCCCTCAACGAGTCCTACGTCCTGCAGCGTCAGTCCATCTTGGGCCGCACGAACTCCGACCATGTGCAGGAGGTCGTCAGTCCGCGCATCCTTCGCCTGGGTGTGAGGCTGAGCTGGAGGTAGTAGGACCTCTTCTTTAACCCCTCCAAACCAGGGCCGCCGCGTAGCTACGCGGCGGCCCTCCCTCCTAATCCAGCCGGTCGACCCGAACGTCCACGTCCCCATCCCGGTCGCGGGTGATCGTGACCTGCCAGGGATTGCAGCAGACCTCGCAGTCCTGGACCAGGGTGCCCCAGGTGTCGGGCTCGACGGCGATCTCGACGCGCTCGAAGCACCAGGGGCACTGGACCTCGACGAAGTCGTTCCAATAGCCGTCCGACTTCATCTCTTCTTCCTTCCGAGCCGCCTCACAATGTCGAACTCCTGCTTCGTGACCGGCTGGACGGAAAGGCGCGACCCCTTCTGGTTGACCACCATGTTTTCGAGGCCGGGGGTCTCCTTGAGGGTCGCGAGCGGGATGATCTCGGGGAAGCGCTCGACGAAGCGGATGTCCACCATGTACCAGGTGGGGTTGTCCGGATCGCTCTTGGGATCGTGGTACTTGTGCCCTTCCTGAAAGGCGTAGGGATCGGGATAGCCCGCCTTCGAGATCTCTGCCACGCCCGAGACGCCGGAGGGCTCGGCGTTCGAGGCGTAGAAGAGGACGCCGTCGCCCTTCTTCATGTCGTCGCGCATGGAGTTGCGCGCCTGGAAGTTGCGCACGCCCTCCCAGGTGGTCGTGCCGTCGCGCTCCAGGTCCTCGATCGTGTACGCCTCGGGCTCGCACTTCATGAGCCAATATCGTTTCGCCATGATGCGGAGTCTATCTGGAAGTCGAGCCGCCGAGCCTGGCCAGCCAGCCCTGCCACGTGCCAGCCGAACATCGGCATGCTCCTTGAAGCATTTCCAGGAATGACATTTTGGACCCGTTTTCCGTTCTCTACACGGGTACTATGTCAAGACCAATCCGCTTCATCCCAGAAGAAGGCGCACTCGTCGACATCACCTGCCGCACCATCCACAGTCGGTATCTTCTCCGGCCCGATCCAGGTCTGAACGAGATCGTGCTGGGCGTCCTCGGCCGCGCCCAGAGGCTTCACCCGGTCGAGATCTCGGCGTTCTTCGTGGCCTCGAACCATTACCACCTCCTGGCCTGGGTTCCAGACGCCGAGCGCATGTCCGAGTTCATGGGCTACTTCCAGACCAATGTAGCCCGCGAGGTCGGCCGCTTGAGAAAGTGGCGAGACAAGGTCTGGTCGCGGCGCTACGAAGCGATCGTGATCAGCGACGAGCCCGCAGCGCAGGTCGATCGGCTGCGCTACGTCTTGAGCAACGGGGTCAAGGAAGGCTTGGTGGCCCGGGTCAACGATTGGCCAGGCATCAGTCTGGTCAAGAATGTGCTCAGCGGCGAGCCGGTGCGAGGCGCCTGGTTCGACCGCACCGCGGAGCACCGGGCCAAGCTGCGGGGGGAGGACTTCGAGCCTCGGCGTTATGCGACGGAAGAGACGGTCGAGCTCTCCCAGCTCCCCTGCTGGCGTCACCTCAGCCCTGAGATGTATCGGGAGCTGGTTGCAGGGCTGATCCAGGAGATCGAGTCCGACGCGGCGGCGGAGCGCAAGCGTACGGGCCGCGAGCCCCTCGGCGCGGCGGCCATTCTGCGTCAGCATCCGCACACCTGCCCGAACAACTCGAAAAGATTACCGGCGCCGCGTTTCCACGCGGCGACCAAGGCCACCCGCGAGGCCTTGCGGAAGGCCTATGGCCTCTTCCTTGCGGCTTTCCGGGAAGCGGCGGAGAGGCTCAAGGGTGGAGACCGCACGGCGAGATTCCCCAACGGCTG
>DASUNJ010000316.1:0-6513 GCA_036277235.1 Thermoanaerobaculia bacterium
TCGAACTCCTTGAGCTTGACGAGCAGGCTTTCCCAGACCTGGACCAGCGGCGGCGGCAGCAGCTTGTTCGGGTTGTAGCTCTTCAGGGAGGACAGGTAGGCCACGTATCCCGGCCGGATCAGCAGGTCGCGCGGCTCGCACTTGGTATCGAAGCGCAGGAGGTTGGTGACCGCGCTGCGCAGCTCGCGGTCGGACTCGATCTGGACCGCGTGCCAGCGCGTCAGGTCCTCCAGGCGCTGCCGGAAGTCGCGGCTGTCGATGCGCAGCGAGCCGTTGAAGTAGCTGCCGAGCTCGGCGAGGTCGCGGCCGATGTAGTCCTCGGTGAAGACCAGGACGTTGTCGCGCATCCGCGTCAGGAGGCGCGGGAAGAGCTCCTCTTCGACCTCTTCGGTGGCGCCGGCCACCTTCTGCACGATCTCGTAGGTCGTGGAGAGCACGCGATCTAGATAGCGGTCGAGGATGCGGTATTTGATCGCATCACCCTGGCGGCGGCCGACCTCGGTGTCGATGCGCATGATGCGGCGCGGGGTGTCCTTGAGCAGGCGGGCGATCTCCAGGGAGTGCTGGAGCCAGAACACGGCCGGGTACTGGCGGCCGTAGCTGGAGATGGTGGCGTTCTCCACGGCCTTGGCGAGCAGGGTGCAGTAGCGCTCCCAGGCGATGGAGTAGGCCTTGCGGTCGAAGGTGTCGCGCCGGGCCGCCGCGAGCTGCGCGGTCTCTTCGGCGAGGATGAACTGGCCGAGCGCCTTGCGCAGGGTGTCCATGCCCACGGACTGCAGGATGGGGAAGCCGCGGATCGGGGTGGCGCCTTCGTCTTCCAGGTAGATGGGGCGCGGCATGGGCAGGGCGCGCTCGAGCTCGGGCACGAGCCGGCGCACCTCTTCCATGTCCGGGCGCAGGAAGTTGAACGGGCCCTGCAGAAGCTGCAGGAGAGGCGTTGGAGTCATCTGCAAAGCGCTCTCAGCGGGTTGTGGTGGATAGGTATACCACAGAAGGGGCGCCGGAAAGGACCTCAAGGACACCAAGGACCCCAAGGACGGAAAGCCCGGACCTGATTTGTCCTTGGTGTCCTTATGGTCCTTGATGTCCTTGGCGTCCTTTCCGGATTCTCGCGGACCACCCGCGGGCTTCCTCTCCTGCTAAACTCTGCCGCCTGGAAATTGGGCCGTGGAGGGATCCAATGCTGGAAGTCTTGTCGGTGGATGTCGTCTCGCGCGGGAACCGGGATGCAGAGCTGCTGATTCTGGGCGCGTTCGAGGGGGAGGCCCCGGACCTCGAAGGTCTGGACGAGGAGGTGCGCAGGACGATCGAGCGGCTGGCCGCGCGCGGCGGATGGAGGGCGAAGGAGGAGCAGTCGGCCCAGAGCGCGCTGGCGGATGGGACCGCGGTCCTGCTGACCGGCCTGGGAAAATCGGGGGATTTCTCCTCGGCGAAGCTCGCGAGCTGGATCGCGCGCACCGCCGACTACGCGCGCGGCAACGGCTTCCGACGCATCCAATACGTGCTGCCCGGCCATCGGGAGACGACCGGCGCCGCCGCGGCCGAGCGGACGGTACGCTTGCTGGCGCTCTCCGGCTACCGTTTCGAGCGGCGGTCGGAGGAGAAGAACGGCCCGCAGCTCGAGAGCATCCTGGTTGCGCCTCAGGGGGAAGAGCTGGATGCCTGGCGCGACGCGGTCTCCTTCAGCCGGACCGTCGCCGAGGCCGCGGCCTTCAGCCGCACCCTGTCCAACACGCCTCCCAACGAGGCCACGACGCTGTGGATGGCCGAGCGCGCCCGCGAGATGGCGGAGGAGCGCGGGATCGGCGTCACGATCCTGGATGAAACGGAGATGGCGAGCCGCGGCATGGGCGGCATCCTGGCCGTGGGCGGCGGCTCGGCCCACCCGCCGCGCCTGGTCCGCCTCGACTGGGGCACCGAGGGCCCGGTCATCGCCCTGGTCGGCAAGGGGGTCACGTTCGACACCGGCGGCATCTCCATCAAGCCGGCGCAGAACATGGAGGACATGAAATACGACAAGTGCGGCGCCTGCACGGTGCTCGGCATCGTCCGCGCCGTGGCCGACCTCGGCCTCAAGGTCCGCATCCGCGCCTACTGCCCGTTCACCGAGAACATGCCGAGCGGCACCGCCTACCGGCCGGGCGACATCATCCGCTTCTACAACCGCAAGACGGCCGAGATCACCAACACGGACGCGGAGGGGCGGATCATCCTGGCCGACGCGATGGCCTGGGCGGCGGAGGAGGAGCCCGACGCCCTCCTGGAGTTTTCGACGCTCACCGGCGCCATCGTCGTGGCGCTCGGTCATCATGCCGGCGGCCTGTTCACGCCCGACGACGGCCTCGCCTCCGAGCTTCTGGGCGCCTCGGTCGATGCCGGCGAGCGGCTCTGGCGCATGCCGCTCTATCCCGAGTACCTGGAGGACATGAAGGGCGTCCACGCCGACCTCAAGAACTCCGCGGGGCGCGCCGGCGCGTCCAGCACGGCCGCGGCGTTCCTCTCCCAGTTCGTCGGCGACATGAAGAGCTGGGCCCACGTCGACATTGCCGGCGTCGCCTACCTGGCGGCGGACGTGAGCGGCAAGCGCGCCGGCGCCACCGCCTTCGGCCTCGCCTCGACCGTGTCCTGGCTGCGGAGGCGGGCCAGCTAGGAATGGCCTTGTTGGAGATCGACGGCCTCGAGGTGGCCTTCCCCGCGGCGGGCGGCTGGGTGCCGGCCGTGCGCGGCGTGTCGCTGTCGATCGGCCGGGGCGAGATCGTGGGCCTGGTGGGCGAGTCCGGCTCGGGCAAGAGCCTGACCGCGCTCTCGGTCCTCCAACTGCTCCCGCCCCGGGCCCGAGTGGCCGGCAGCATCCGCCTGGAGGCTCGGCCCGGAGAGGAAACCTCCGACCTGCTCGCCGCGCCCGAGCGCGAGATCCGGCGGGTGCGCGGCCGGCGGATCGGCATCGTCTTCCAGGAGCCCTCGACCGCGCTCGACCCGGTGTGGCCGGTCGGCTTCCAGGTCGCCGAGGCGGTCCGGGCTCATCGCAAGCTCTCGCGGCGCGAGGCGCGGGAGGAAGTCGTCCGCCTGCTCGACCTCGTGGCCCTTGCCGACGCCCGGCGGCGCCTGGACGACTACCCGCACCAGCTCTCGGGCGGCCAGCGGCAGCGCGTCCTCATCGCCATGGCCCTGGCCGCCGGCCCCGACCTGCTCCTGGCCGACGAGCCCACGACCGCTCTCGACGTGACGATCCAGGCGCAGATCCTGGAGCTGCTGGAGTCGCTCCGCACCGGGCTCGGGCTGTCGGTCCTGCTGATCACCCACGACCTCGCGGTCGTGGCCGAGACCTGCGACCGCATGGCCGTGATGCACGCGGGCCGCATCGTCGAGGAGGGGAAGGTCGAGGACGTGTTCCGCGCTCCCTCCCATCCCTACACCCGGCAGCTGCTGGCCGCCGTTCCCCGGCTTGGAGGATTGCCGTCTTGACGCAGCCGCTCCTGGAGATCGAAGGGCTGCGAAAAGACTTTCCGGTGCGGCGCGGCCTCCTGGGCCGGACGCTGGGGACGGTGCGCGCCGTGGACGGGGTCGACTTGTCGGTGCGGCGCGGCGAGTGCCTGGCGCTGGTGGGGGAGTCGGGCAGCGGCAAGACCACGGTCGCGCGCTGCGCGCTGCGCCTGGTCGAGCCCACGGCCGGAAGCGTGCGCTTCGACGGCGAGGACCTCCTGGCCCTCGGGACGCGGGAGCTGAGGCGGCGGCGGCGGCGGTTCCAGATGGTGTTCCAGGACCCGTACGGCTCGCTCAACCCGCGCCAGAGGATCGGCTCGGCGGTCGGCGAGCCGCTGGAGGTGCACGAGAGCGCCTTGAGCCGGGCGGCCAGGGCGGAGCGGGTGCGCGAGCTGCTGGGCACGGTCGGCCTGCCGCCGGAGATGACCGCGCGCTGGCCGCACGAGCTGTCGGGCGGCCAGCGCCAGAGGGTCGGCATCGCCCGCGCCCTGGCGGCGGGGCCGGAGCTGCTCGTGGCGGACGAGCCGGTGACGGCGCTCGACGTCTCGATCCGCGGCCAGATCCTCAGCCTGCTGGAAGACTTGCGGCAGCGGCTCGGCCTGGCCCTGCTGCTCATCGCGCACGACATGGCGGCGGTGGAGCGCCTGGCGGACCGGGTGGCGGTCATGTACCTGGGGAGGATCGTGGAGGTGGCTCCGCGGAGCGCGCTGTTCTCGCGGCCTCTCCATCCGTATACAGTGAGCCTGCTTTCGGCCGTGCCGCGGCCGGAGCCGGGCCGGCGGCGCTCGCGGATCGTGCTGGGCGGCGAGCCGCCGAGCCCCCTGGCGCCGCCGCCGGGGTGTCCGTTCCATCCCCGCTGTCCGATCGCGCGGCCGCGCTGCTCGGAGGAGACGCCCCCATTGGCAGGCGAGGATCATCTTGCAGCCTGTTTTTATGCCGGCGAGATGACCGCTCCCGGTGGTAACCTTTCCGGCGCCCGTGCGTAAGTCATCAAGGGCCGGCGCCTGGCGCCGCACGAGATTCGTACACAAGATCCACCGAGATTCATAGGTGATGAGGAGCTCATGAGAAACCGTTCACGATTCACTTTTGTTGCCGCAGGTCTCCTGCTGCTGGCTGGTGCTGCGGGCGCTCAGGAACCGCAGCAGATCCGCGTCGATTCGACGGCCCTGCCGGTCGAGGCGACCGGGGTCGACATCCAGGACGGGGTCGTGCTGCTCACCCTGGAAGAAGCGGTCGAGATCGCCCTGCGGCAGAACCTCGGCCTGTCCATCCAGCGCTATACCCGCAACCGGGCCCGCCTGGCGGTGGGACGGGAGCTGGGCATCTATGACCTGCGCCTCAGCTCCCTCCTCCGTGCCGAGGATGCCGAGACGCCGTCCGAGTCGGAGCTCGAGGGATCCCAGACCAACCTCCAACGGTTCAACGCCGGCTTCGACCAGCTCTTCCCCACGGGCGGCAACCTGAACCTGGGCGTGACCAACACGCGGCGGGAGTCCGACAACCCGTTCCTCACGGTGAACCCGAGCTTCAGGTCGGGCCTGGTGTTCGCCTACACCCAGCCTCTGCTGCGCGACTTCGGCCGTCTGGCCACGGAGCGCAACCTCCTGGTGGCGCGCAACCGCAGCGAGGCGAGCCGCGAGGAGTTCGAGCGCCAGCTCGTGGTCACCGTGCAGGACGTGATCGACGCCTACTGGAACCTGGTAGGCGCACGCCAGCAGCTCATCGTGGCCGAGGAGAGCATGAAGCTCGCCCGCGAGCTGCACGACCGCAACCGCATCCAGGTCGAGGTCGGCACCATGGCGCCCCTGGAGCTGGTGCAGAGCGAGGCCGCCATCGCCGAGCGCGAGGAGGGGATCATCACCGCCCAGTCCTCCGTCGGCGACACCGAGGACGCGCTGCGCCGGCTGCTCAACCTGCCCGAGGGCGAGCTGTGGGCGACCGAGATCCGCCCCGCCACGGACCCGACGATCCAGCACACGCCCATCGACGTGGCGGCGGCGATCCAGACCGCGCTCGCCGAGCGCCCGGAGCTGCGCTTCCAGCAACTCGACATCGAGCAGGCGCGGATCGAGACGCAGTTCGCCCGCAACCAGGAGCTTCCGACGCTCGACTTCGACGTCAGCTATGGCTTCGCCGGCCTCGGCGGCGACGTGCTCATCGAGGATCCGGTGACGGGCGAGATCCGCAGGGTCCCCGGCGGCTTCGGCGACGCGCTCAGCGGCATTACCGGCCTCGACTTCCCCGGCTGGACCGCGCAGCTCATCTTCGGCTTCCCGCTGCAGAACCGGACCGCCCGCGCCGCCCGTGCCATCGCCGAAATCGACCTGCAGCGCGCCGAGTCGGCCATGGAGGACGCGCGCAACGGCATCGTCACCGAGGTGCGCGGCGCCGCCCGGCGGGTGGAGACCGCCGCCAAGCAGATCGAGGCCGCCAGAGCCTCCCGCACGTTCCAGGAGCGCAACCTGGACGCCGAGCGCAAGCGCTATGAAAACGGCATGTCCACCAGCTTCCAGATCACCCAGATCCAGGAGGACCTGACCCAGGCGAAAAGCCGCGAGGTCAACTCCATCGTCAACTACCGCATCGCCCTCGCCGAGTACCAGCGCGCCATCGGCCGCCTGCTGGAGGAGGAGGGGGTGTCGATCGACGACGAGGAGGCGCAGGTCGACCGCTGGCAGTTCTCGCTTCGGGGGAGATAGACAATCTCCATCGGGGGCCCGGCAAGGAGAGCGTCATGAAGGACTCGAGCTGGGGGCGCCTGATCGGCGCCCTCGTCGCACCCGTAGAGACGTTTCGCTCCATCGCCGAGCGGCCGACCTGGCTGCCGCCGTTCCTGGCCCTCCTGCTCCTGGGCCTGGCCGTCGGCCTGCTCGTCCAGATGAAGACGGACCCCGAGGAGATGGTCCGGGGCCAGATGGAGATGATCAAGGTCGACGTGCCCGAGGAGCAGATCGACAAGGCGATCGAGGACGCCGAGAACCGGAGCAGCACCGCCACAGCCGGGCTGACCGTGCTCGGCGTCCTCGT
>DASUNJ010000317.1:0-2492 GCA_036277235.1 Thermoanaerobaculia bacterium
TGAGGCCGAAGTCTCCATGGATTTTCGTATGTCGATAATGAAAAGGGCTGCTCGGAGGGTCAACGGGATGACAGATCGCGGAAATTCACGTCGAAGGGTCGCCGCGGCCTTGCTCGGGTGCTGTACGCTTGTCCCGGTGCAGGCGCAGGACCCCTGGACCTCGTCAGGTGTCCAGGTGCTCGACAGCTCCGCCGGAGGGGAGAAGGAGAGCAAGAAGGAGCAGGTCGACCGCATCCAGACGCGCTACCGGGAGATCCTCTCCGCCTGGGTGGCGGGAGAGGTCGACCGGGCGCCGGACGACCTCATCGAGCTGGAGAAGGGCGTGGTCGCCGACGGCGATCCCAAGTCGCGCAAGCGGCTGCTGCAGTCCGAGCAGGCGGTGATCCACGAGCTCGGGGCCACCAGCCTGGAGGTCCTCGTGCCGATCGCCATGCTCCACCACGAGGCCTACTCGCGGCTCCTGACGCGCGGCGTCCGCCAGGCGCCCCTGGCCGTGACCCATGCCCGCCAGATGGCCCGCGACCTCGCCCTCCTGTACAACCAGCAGTCCGGCTCCGAAGGCTCGGCCATGGTCGCCAGCCGCGTGCTGACCAGCCTGGGCGGCATGCTCCTGGAGCACGCCCAGCAGCTCCCCGCCGCGGAGCTGTTCTACCAGGCGCTCGAGCTGGACGGCCGCAACGTCCCGGCCCGGCTCGCCCTGGCCACGGTCTACGAGAAGAGCGCACAGGCCGAGAGCGCCATCAAGTCGCTGCGCGAGCTGCTGAAGCTCGACCCCGACCACTCCGAGGCCCGCTTCCGCCTGGCCATGAACCTGAAGCGGATGGGGGAGACGGCCGAGGCCAAGAAGACCCTCAACGCCCTGATCGCGGCCAACGACGCCAGTTGGGTGGCCCCGCTCGTCTACCAGGAGCTGGCCCGAATGTACGCCGAGGGCGAAGACTGGGCGGACGCCGAGAAAGTTCTACGCAACGGCCTGGGCCGCTACCCGGACCACGTGCGCCTCCACCTGGAGCTCTCCTCGGTCCTCGACCGCCGCGGCAGCTTCGGCGAGGCCAATACCCTGCTGCAGAAGGTCGTGGCCCTGCCCGCCGGCTCCGGCGACCCGGAACGGCTGCTCTACAACAGCGTCCGGCCGGAGACCTTCCTGGAGGCGCGCACCATCCTCGAGGACAACTCGCAGTCGCGCCTCTCCGTGCTGGCCCAGGCCCTGGGCACGCCGGCCGCGGGCGGGGAGGGCGGCCGGTGAAGATGCCACTCGCGCCTGAGACGCCCCGCGGGGCGTCTCTACATTCCATTCTCCTTCTCCTTTTACTCGTCGCCTCGGCAGCCCAGGCCGCGGTGCAGCCGCGCATCCAGGCCCCCGTGCCCGACCAGGCGGTCTTCGGCGAGGTCGACGTCTCGGTCCTGATGTCCGCGGACGAGCCCGTCACCCGCGTCGAGATCTTCGTCAACGGCGTGCGCCGGGCCGTGCTCACCCAGCCGCCGTTCCGCACCAGGATCGACGTGGGCGAGGACAACAGCGCCCGCGAGTTCAAGGTCGTGGCCTACGGCGCCTCGGGCTCGACCGGCACCCACACGGTCGCCACGGACGCGATCCGCATCGACGAGCAGCTCGAGGTCCGCCTGCAGCAGCTCTTCGTGACCGTCACCCGCAGCGGCGCGGAGGACGCGCGGCGCATCCTCGACCTGGAGCAGGAAGACTTCAAGATCCTCGACAACGGCAAGTCGCAGGAGATCGTGACCTTCGGCAAGGGCGAGGTGCCGATCACCGCGGTGCTGCTCCTGGACACCAGCGAGAGCATGCAGGGCGAGCGGCTGGAGGCGGCGCGCCGCGGCGCAAGCGTCTTCCTGGGCGGCATGCGGCCGGACGACGAGGCCAGCCTGCTGATGTTCTCCGACCGGCTCCTGCGCGTCACCCCGTTCTCCCAGGACCGCGGCGAGCTGGAGCAGGCGCTGTCCGAGACCGAGGCCGTCGGCGGCACCTCGGTCAACGACTTCCTCTACATGTCGCTCAAGATGCTCGACTCCCGCATCGGCCGCCGCGCCGTGATCCTCCTCTCGGACGGCTTCGACGTGCACAGCGTCCTGCCCATCGAGGAGGTCCTGTGGAAGGCGCGCACGAGCCAGTCGCTCATCTACTGGATCCAGCTCGACGACGACGGCAAGGAGAAGTCCTTCAACTCGGCGTGGCGGGATCACAAGGCCAACGACAAGGAATACCAGACGCTCAAGAAGACGGTGGAGGAGAGCGGCGGCCGCATCCTCAGCATCGAGCGCATCGGCGAGCTGGAGTTCGCCTTCGCGAGCATCATGAAAGAGATGCGCGAGCAGTACGTGCTCGGCTACTACCCGACCGAGTTCAAGAAGGACGGCCGCTGGCACAAGATCAGCGTCGACGTGAAGCGTCCGGGCGTGAAGGTGCGAGTGCGCGAAGGCTACGTGGATTATTGAAGACCCGCCTCCGGTTGTAACGACCGCGGCCCCGTTTCGGG
>DASUNJ010000318.1:0-6225 GCA_036277235.1 Thermoanaerobaculia bacterium
GCAGCTTGCGGATGGCCTGAAAAACATACGCCATGCCGCTGTCGCGGGACTCGTCCCCGCGTGGGTAATCGCCGAGCCCGAGGTAGTAGGCATATCCCTGCCACGACCGCAGCCCGACGAGGCTCATCCAGGCCTGCGCGAGATCCGTGCGCGAGGTCCGGCGGATGAGGCTTCGCTCGTTGGCGCGGAAGAGCTGCTCGACCGCCTGCAGACCCGCGAGGCACTGCCGGTATGCCGGTTCCGGAATCGGATCGGGAATCAGCTTGGAGATGCCCCGGCACGCAGCGACGTCGACGGAGCGAGGATCCTCCGGACCGACGCCGATCCGCTCGAGGAAGGCGAGGAGGGCGGGCCTGTCCCTCTCCGGCTGCTGAACGTCGAAACCGAAGAAATGGATCTTGTCCTTGGCCTTGCGATGGCTGCGGTTCCAATCGCACATCCACTGCACGAGGTCGCGCACCTCGGTGCTCTGCCAGACGGTGAACAGACCGCGGATCGCTTCCTCCGGCGTTCCTGCGCAGGTGCGGACGTATTGCGACGCGCGCTCCGCGTCCATCCAGGAGGACTCGATCGCGAAAGCCCTGAAGCCCATCTTCTCGACCAGAAAACGGAAGACGCGGTGCTTCATCTCGTAATAGCCGCCCGACGTGTGGATGGCTTCGCCGAGCGCGACGATCGGCGCGTTGCCAAGGATCTGGCGCAGAGGCTCGAGGTCCGCCTGCGGCAGTCCGGGATCGGTCCCATCCAGCCGATAGATTCCAGGCAGCACCGGAAAACCCAGCGGGGGTTTCGGGCCGGCCGCTTCCGCGACGGCACCGGGGTCCAGGAGATCGACGGGTTGGGCCGCCACCGACCCCGGCAGCACGAACAACGCGAGAAGACCCGCAAAGCCCAGGATCGGCTTCGGAAAAAGAAAGCGGTCGCGCATGGCTTTCCCTCCTCAGGTACCTTGGAAAGTACTCCCGGCAGGAGGATGCGTCAAGGTCGCGCTATGCTTCTGAGATGAACGAACGGGCTGCACGTCTGGACGGCTGGACCTGGGCAATCTTCTTCGTACGCTGGATCCTGGGGCTGATCTTCTTCATGGCCGGGTGGTGGAAGACGTTCGACCTCGGGCCGCTCGAGCACGCCCGGCGGCTGTTCGTCGAGCCTTACGCGGACAGCTGGATTCCCACCTGGCTGCTGTGGGCCTTCGGCAGCGTCATTCCGATCGTCGAGCTGATCGCCGGCGCGCTGATGTGCCTGGGGCTGCGGGTGCGCGCGGCCGGCATCGCCTTCGGCTTCATCCTGGTGGTTGTCGCCTATGGCCACCTGCTGAAGGAGGCGCTCTTCGACACCACGCACCACATCTTCCCGCGGCTCGTGCTGCTCACGTTTGTGCTGGCAGCGCCCGCCGGGCGCGATCTCCTGAGCCTCGACGCCTGGCTCGGGCAGCGGCGGGCGAACGGCGCTGCACGCTGAGGAATCTTCAGGGCTGGCCGACTCCAGGAAAGGAGAGGTGCGTCCAAATGCCGAGAAGAGCTCCGAACTGCCTGGCAGGAGACTGCATCCAGGCCGATTCAGGGTGACCGATGAGGCAAAAAGCCGCGCAAGACGCTGTAGCACTGATCTGCGAGGGAAGGAAAGGACGATCTGCTGGTTTTCTTTCTACGCTTGGGTGATAAACCTATACGGCACGGATCCCTCCGCTACGAACCAGAGGAGGTACGGCTGCGCAAAGAATCCTTCGAGGGCATCGCCGACCCTTGTCCGCGTCAACCAGGCGCCGGGAGAGTCGAGACGATCGCGCAGCAGCCTGGGGTTGCCTGGCCAGCTGTCGTTCCAGCGTGATCACGTCGCCGGCGTCAATGGCCGACACAGCTTCGCAAAACAGTAGGTCGAGAGGTCGCGATCAGCCATGATACATTGTACCCACGGCAGGCGGGTGGCCTCTACATCAGAGCTGCTTGCTATCTCTACACTCACATGAGGACATAGACTTTAATAAAGCGGCTCGGCGACACCACCAGTACTATGTGGATCAATTCCCGCAGACATCTTCATCATATCAAGTAAGGCATAGGAGGCCTGCAAAACGTGCTCTGCGGTCATAAAGTAGTCACCATCGTCCTTTGCTCTAATTTTTTCTGGCAAGAAATCACACTGTTCAAAGTATGCGATCTCCGTTTCCGACCGCGCTTCTCGGATTGTGCTGAGATCGGCGCTTCCTGGATTACACTGAGCCACCAACGTGTCGCGCAGGCTATCAACATTTTTGACCAAAAGCTCTTGGGCTACTAACTTGGTCGAGGCACCTCTTATCTCGGTCATGGCGCCTCGAAGTTGCTCCAGAAACAGGCGAGTCTTCTCTTGGTCATCGCCAAGAAAACCAAACTTGATGTAAGCTGCCAGGGACTCGAAAATGTCCGCACTGATACCGGCATCGAGGATAAGAAGCACGAGATCCTCACGAATATTAGGATTGACAAAGCCTGAGGAAGTGAATTCGACATTGAAGCCGGTCAACAACTGAAGCATTCTCGTCGCCACGTCTTTGTTCTGCTCCATCTTACGTATCGCCCCATCACTGCGACAGAGGTAGAAAGCGCGAACACTCTTCAAAACTCGGTAAAATCCCGTCTCGCGTGAAAGGGATCGAACAGCACCGGCGCATTCTTCAGGGGTTCTATCTTGTCGAGCATGTTCGTATACAGCCTCAATCGCGGCGCTAATTGCTTTCGCCTGATCAGACCCTATACCAACTGTAGTTGAAAGGCCGTAAAGGGCCTCATTCCCGATAGCCATTGGCGAGAGAGCCTTAACGAATAGCTCATCGAACCCCGCTTGGGCATCGCTGGAGGATGCGAGCCCAACTGACGCGACTGCCGGGAAATATCTCTTACAGTCCAATGTATCAAAAGCCTTTCCAGAACGTAGATCCATGGTACCTGCATTGAGTGATGTAATGGCATAAACAACCTTGGCCAAGTAGCGGTTCAAGAGACCCTGTACAGTACCATTCGAGCTTTCAAAGCCGTCACGATTCCGCATTGCTGCCACATGGGCAGAGCGATTACTGAATAGTAAAAGCTTGTCAAAGCGCTTCCTGATATCTGTACTTAGAAACCGGACAAGAAATCTACCTGAGTTGCGGAAGAACTGCTCTTCGGAAGGACCCGGGGTCACCGCTAAGCCGAGAGAGAGGCGCGCTGCCCTCCGGGTGTCCTGCGAAAGAATTGAGTATACCGCCCCGGCACCGGATCCGCCGCCGCTCCCAAAAACACCAAACAAGATTCGACTGGGGTGTAAGGCGACTTGGCTTAGAATGGCAGGATTGGCATCAGTGACTGCTTCGCTCAGGTACTGGTATCCACCGGCTCCCTGAGGAGCCAGAAGCAATCTATCTCTATCGTAGAAGTCAAGCATTTCAAATTCTGGTATGTAATACTTGGCCTTTCTGAGCTGATCGATCTTTCGGATGTCATCTTTTGTAAACCCTAGATTGTTCGTCTCATGATCTTTCTGAAGAGCTTCGAGAATTTCCTCGCTTGGCTCGTTCGGGGAAGATGCCAACCGCTTGGCGATCTCAGCGAACTTCTTGGCTTCGACATATGCCTTGTTGCTCTGATTGAAGTCACCAAGAAAGAAGTGCGGTATAGTCGCGGGATTTATCGTTCTTGACTCCTTGAGGAATTTGAAAGCTGTTTTGATCTTCGGCATGGGAATACCAGCAGAACTTAAAATCTCTCCTATTATCCCGAGGTCGAATTCCGCGGACAGTTCTAACGCCACTCGTGTTCCGCACTCTCCAATTCCCAAGACGCTCACACCTTGCATTGGGCGGCCCTCCTAGAACTTGTACAACATTTAGAAGTCCTTGCATGGTTCCCATGCCTCGGTATCTCTTGGCAGCCACTTTCCCCGCAGTACGGAAAAGCTTTCCCTCTAATGCTACGCTGGCTGCCCACGCGCGTCAACATAATAGAACTGTGCGCATAATTCTTCGCGGAGATACCCCCTCTCGCCGAAAGACTTTGCAAGGGCAGAGAGGATATACTTCGTCCGACTGCCATCTACCTTGCATCCCCCTTGCCTTGATCTGTGCTGCAGCGTCTTCCAAGCGGCCGATTGACCGATGGGGATGAAGCGGACATTTGTCGTGTACGATCGTACTGCCAATGTCAAGATTCCAAGCGATCTTGCTGACCAAGGCGCCTTGACTCCAGATCTCCGTTTCACATGACCGGTCCAAATTCAGATAAATAGCTTCAGCCACCTGCAGCCCCTCAGTCGAGGAGCCGATGAATATGGTTGGACGTTGATGAGCCAAGGTGTCCTCCGCGCCGAACGGGATGCGGCTCAGCGGCGTGGACCGGAGCGAAGCGAAGGTGCGCGTCCGCCTGCAGCCGCCGGGTTGGGCGGCATTCCTCAGTTTGTCTGGGTTGATGCATTTTGCTGCGCATCTTTTTTGTGCGGAAATTCTATGGCAAATGGGTCCGGAAAGATCTCCTTTCTTTTTATTACAAACATTCGGATCCCGATTAACCGACCAAAGAGAGCAAAGTTCTTTAGCTTCAGCGGTCACATCGAAGTCCATTTTCAGTAGGTCACTTGAGCGAGTGACCTCACTACCCCAGTATGTATGGCCGGGCACTATAGGATCGTTGGTGTTTTCATCCAGCCATACGCTCAGCCGGATGGCTCCCGTGATTGACGTTATCTCTAGGCGCAATCGATCATCGCGGCTGACGGGTATCAACCCGGCAGTATCTGAGAGCCTTGCCACCTGATCCTTCAACGCTAGAGTTAATTCCCGAAGGTTCTTCGTGTCAGCATACAGCTCCTTTGTTGCGAGCGGATCCATCTTGGCGAGACTTTCGCCCGCTGCCCTAACATTATCTGACGCCGTGGCCACCTGTTCTCCAAGTTTTGCAATGGTATCAAGTGCCTCTCGATGGACCTTCACGGAGACACACCCAGTGAGAAGCGCTAGGCATGAGAGAAGCACGACTATTCGAAGCCTGTGGTTCATGTTCTCTCTCCTATGTGTGCTCATGCCGCCCAACCGCTGCCTCTACATTCTTCATTAGCTGCTCAGAATAGCTGCAAGCAACGAGAACGCACGGCCCCTATCTCTCAGCAGCTTCAGAACTTAAACCATCTTACATCTTTCTCTTGTCAACGTCAAAGCGATAGCGCTCGATACATAAGCACTCCGCCGCGGGATCTCGGCTGCGGAATGTTATCGGTAACAGATAAGAGAGGCTTATCCGGGGAGGGTGGGGTGCTTCTGCGTCAGCGCCTGTCGGAGAAGAGGGCCGACCGGCGCCCAAAGGGGAGAATGCCTCTCGCTCGAGGCTCGACGTGTAAGCGCCCCTTCGAGCGAAGCCGGTCATCCATGCTCACCGGCTGGAACGGGCTCCGGGGGCGTCTTTCTGTACAGCGCCTCGTGGTGCGCCCGCCCCTCGCGGACCTGGTGGAGATGGCCTGACCGGGCCCGGCGGCGGAGGGCGGCGGCCACGCTGCGGGAATCGGGCTTCCGGCGCATCTTCGCGCCCCAGCGCTGCAGGATCTCCCGGGTCACGGAACGGGCTCCGAAGGCCTCGTCCGGAGCCCTGCCCTCCACGACCCGGGCGACCATCCGGCTGAGCGATCTCCTCTTGTCGAGCTCGGGATCGGTCTCCGGGTCGGGCGGGAAAGGCGCGGCCGGCTTGTCGCGCTCCAAAAGGTCGCCGGCGGCCGTGGAGGCCGCCCGAAATGCCTCCAGGTGCGCGATCGCCGTCTCGAGCCCGGCCGCGTGATGCGCCGTCCGCTCGCAATGGAGCATCTCCTGCTCGGCATGGAACGTCTGCCGCTCCCGGTGATGCGCGACTCTCTCCTCCAACTGCTTCAGCATCTGGGCAATGGACAGATTCGAGGCCACTCGGTCCCTCCTTGTCGCAAAGCGATCCCGTTCCGTGACAATCCACTCCCGCAATGTGCCCGAACAGGCGCAGTCCGTCACAATCTAACCTGGCGATGTCACAACATACTCTATCCCTCCTGCAAGGAAACACAAGAGAGGAAAGGGAAGTCCAGGAGTCGTGACGTACCGAAGCCGCAATGCGACGAGTTGACGTAAATGCGCACCAATCTGAATCCAAGACGCGACACAACGGACTTTATTCGTTACGTCACCGGATCATTCCTGGACATTGTGCGCGAATTAAGTGACGTTACCACTTCAAGGCGAGACGCCCCTCTGTT
>DASUNJ010000319.1:0-2861 GCA_036277235.1 Thermoanaerobaculia bacterium
GCCCGGCGGGTGCTGAGCGAGATGGAGATGCTGCGAATCGGCCGGGATCCGGCTCCGCTCACGGGAAGGATGCTGCGACTCGGCCCCGAGTCTCAGCATCCCGACCGTGAGCGGCAGCCGCTCGTGCACGATTCGGAGCAACTCGGCCGTGTTTAGCAGCATATTGGGATCATGCGAGGCCGTCACGGCCCCGATTCGGAGCATAACGGCCTCGGTAGGCTGCCGCGACCGGTGCGGATGCTCCGAAAATCAGGCATTTTCCTGCCGCTGGAGCCCGGTATGCTGCGACTCGGGAGTGAGTCGCAGCATCTACCAGCTCCGCAGATCCTCGTAGAGCGCGTCGAGCACGGTCCGGATCCGCTGCTCGTGCGCCTCGTTCGAGGGAGTGCCGTTGAAAACCAGGGCGACCGCGAGACCGCGCTCGGGATCGGCGAACGCGACCGAGGAGCGATAGCCGCTGTGGCCGAAAGCCCGGCGCGAGGCGTGGTGGCCGTAGGCGTAGGGGACCGTCTCCGCGCCGTACATCGCGGAGTTGGGGATGAAGCCAAGGCCCCAATCCATCACATGCTTGAAGGTGCTGTCCATCATCCCCACCCGGTGGCGGGCGGTCAGAGCCTCCACGGATTGCGGGGAGAGGATCTGCCCGCCACGCCCGAGCAGCATCTCGTAGAAGCGGCCGAGCTCGCGCATGGGGCCGTAGCCGTTGCCCCCAGGGTGGACAGTGGTGCACCGCTCCTCCGAGTCCCAGCCGTGCTGCTCCGATGTCTCCGTGTTCCACATGGCGCCGATCCGGCCCGCTTCCTTGTAGGAGAGATACCGGTCCCGCGGCATGCCCACCCAGGAGTCCGCCATGCCCAGCGGCTCGAAGACCTCTTCGCGGACATAGCGGTCGAAGGGCCTGCCGTCCAGCCGGCGGACCACCTCTCCCAGCACGAACCAGCTCGACGCCTGGTGATAGCCGGCTTTTTCGCCGGGCACCCAGCGCGGTTCGGGCTTCACGGCACAGATGCGGGCGACGATCGACTCCCACGGCTCGCGCGGCCAGCCCGTGTCGAGCATCCGGATGCCGGCGGTATGGGTGAGGAGGTGGCGGAGGGTGATCCGCTCCTTGCCATTGGCCGCGAACTCGGGGATGTGGCGGGCGACCGGGTCGTCGAGCTCCAGCCGGCCGCGTTCCCAGATCTGGGCGATCGCCACCGCCGCCACCGGCTTGGTGGAGGAGAGCCAGAGCATCAGGTGGTCCGGGGTGAGGGGGACGCCCGGACGGTCCTCGCCCAGGGCGCCGTCCGCAACCACCTCGCCGTTCAAGGAGGCGTAGAGCTGGGCCCCAAGGTGGAGCCCGGCCCGGATGCCGTCTTCAAGAGCCTGGCGGGTGCGGGGGACGCGGTCGAGCATCCCCGGGATTCTATCTACCTCTGATCTATCTCTTCGCCACCTGCACCTGCGACGGCACGAACTCCTCCATCACGGCCTTCTTCAAGAGGGTGGGCGGCAACAGGCCCTGGGCCAGGATGAAGTCGTGGTACTTCTGGCGGTTGAACTTCGGCCCCAGGGCACGCTCGGCCTCGGTGCGCAGCTCCATCAGCCGCGTGTAGCCGCAGAAGTAGGATGTCGCCTGGCCGGGGCTGCGGAAGGTGTAGCGCTCCACCTCCTGGAGCGCCATGCCCTCGGAGAGGCCGACCTCCTCGCGCAGGATCCGGGTGGCCTCCTCGCGGGTGATGGTCCCGGATTGCAGGCCTGGATCGAGATAGGCGCGGGCCGCACGCATGAGCCGGCTCTGGAGCGCGGCGAGCTGGGCCTCGAGCGGCATGTAGGGCTTGACCTCGGCCTCGGCGTAGAGGGCCCAGCCTTCGACGTTGACGCTGTTGAAGGAGAAGATCATCCGCGCCCGGGACACTCCCTTCTCGACCAGCGACGCGAACTGCAGCTCGTGCCCGGGCCGGCCCTCGTGCGCGGTCAGCGCCCAGGAGAGCGCGTCGTAGGTGAAGTCGTCGAGGGCCAGCTTGGCGTCCCCCTGCTTGCCGGGGATCTTCAGCGGCAGCACGAACTCGCCCATCTCGCCGGTATTGCCGATCAGCCGCGGCGCCCGCATGTTGGGGGCCGGGATGGCCGCGCTCTCCGCCTCGCTGGCCAGCCGCACCTTCATCGGCCGCCCCGGCAGGGTGACGATCCCCTGCTCGCGGATGATCCGCTCCATGTCCTGGATGCGCTGCTGGTAGAGGGGGAGGATGGCCTCGCCCGTGACCTGCGCCTTCTTGAGCTCGGCGAGCACGTCGCGGTAGTCCGTGACCTGCATGCCGCGCTCCTTCGCGACCATCTGCGCCAGCGCCTGCATCTCGTTCTGGATCTCCTTGAACGACACCTGCGCCCGGCTCACCAGCTCCTCGACGGGCATGTCCACGCCGAGCGTCCGCAGGCTGTAGGCATAGAGCTCGGCCGGCTGGCGGAAGTCGGTGCGCGCCTTGGGCACGATCTCCTTGCGCACGAAGGCCTCGTACGCCGCCGCCTGCTCGCGCAGCTTCGCGTACGGCTGCTCGTAGCCCTTGATGCCGTACTTCTTGAACAGCTCCTCGATCCCCTTGAGATAGGTCTCGGTGTTCTGGAGGTCCTTCTCGATCTCGTCCTTGAAGGGACCGATCAGGCCGGGCTTGTCCATGCGCGAGCGGATGAACTGCTCGGCCAGCACGGACATGGGGGTAAAGCCGGGCTCGACGCCGGTGTACTTGCGCAGGCGGACCAGCGCGGCGGGCCGGCGGCTCGCCTCCACCTGGTCGTCGAGCAGGGTGCGGAGGCCCTGGAAGATCGTAAACGAGATGTCGAAGTAGGGGAGGGTGTACTTCTCGCCGAGGCGGGAGCCCTCG
>DASUNJ010000320.1:0-6902 GCA_036277235.1 Thermoanaerobaculia bacterium
CGACCGCGCGGTGGAGCGGGCCTTCAAGCTGGAGCCCGAGGAGTTCGACATCGAGTTCCGGCGCTGGCTGCGCAAGAAGTACCTGCCCGAGCTGGTCGAGACCGGCGAGCCGAGCGACTTCGGGCGCCTGTTCCGCTTCGACGGCCAGGACCGCAGTCGCGAGACCTCCCCGGCCACCTCGCCGTCCGGCGACCTCGTGGCCGCGGTCAGCGCCACCAAGGGCGACGTCGACGTGGTCCTCTTCGACGCCGAGAGGCGCCTCTTCATCCGCAATCTCACCAAGGGCTACTCCAACGAGTACCAGTACCTCATCGCCCAGGAGATGCAGATCGGCCGCCAGATGGGGCGCGACATCTCCTTCTCTCCGGACGGCAACACCATCGCCGTCTTCGCCAAGCGCGAGAAGGGGCGGAGCCTCCTGCTCCTCGACGTCCTCAACGGCGGCATCCGCGAGATGATCGACATGCCGGACATCGAGCAGCAGCTCGCCCCGGCCTGGAGCACGGACGGCCGCAAGATCGCCTTCTCCGGCTGGCGCAACCGCCGCTTCGACATCTTCGCGCTCGACCTCGAGAGCCGCGAGATCGTCAACGTCACCGACGACGAGATCTTCGACGGCGCGCCGGTCTATTCACCGGACGGCCGCTCGCTCGTCCTGATCTCCGTGGTCGGCGATGGCTACGCCAAGCTGTTCCGCATGGACCTGGACAAGCCCGGCCAGCGCTTCCAGCTCACCGGCGGCGAATCCAACGAGAACGATCCGATCTACTCGCCCGACGGCAAGAGGATCTACTTCACCTCGGACCGCGACGGCCGCGACAACATCTACAGCCTGGACCTCGCCAGCGGCGAGATGCGCCAGCACACCAACGTCGTGACCGGCGCCTTCCAGCCCACCGTGCTGCCCGAGCCGGACAGCTCCGAGCACGGCGACGAGCGCCTGGTCTTCACCGGCTACTGGAAGCAGACGTTCAACCTGTACGTCGCCGACGTGGAGGAGCCGATCAAGGAGCCCACCCGCGAGGCCGTGCCGGTCGAGCCCACCCTGGCGCAGGACATCCCGACCTTCGAGCCCGACATCCAGGTCACCCTGGACCCTGCCAACGAGGACAAGTACGGCGGCTTCAAGTTCTTCCTGGAAGACGCCCAGGCCTTCGCCGGGGTGGACGACAACCAGACCTATGCCGGACGCATCCTGCTGACCTTCTCCGACAACCTCGGCGACAAGCGCATCCTGGCCGACATCAGCTCGGTCGAGAGCTTCTCGAACTACGACATCATCTACGCCAACTTCAGCCGCCGGATCCAGTGGCAGGCGCACCTCTTCGACCAGCGGGTGTACTACCTGGCGCCGAACTTCCAAGAGAACCGGTTCGAGCGCGTTGGCAAGGCGCAGCAGTTCACCGGCGCCATCGGCTCGATCATCTATCCGTTCACCTTCTACACCCGGGCCGAGATCGGAGCGGGCTACATGTTCCGCAAGATCGAAGTACCGGTCCTCGCGGAGATCGAGGAGACCGGCGAGCAGATCGTCGTCGCCTTCATTCCCCACGAGGACGACGGGCCCTTCCTGCAGGGGGCGCTGGTGGGCGACTCGTCCGGATTCGCGAACTGGGGCCCGATCACCGGCCGGCGCTGGCGTGTGGACGCCACCTACTCCCCCGACCTGGAGGACAGCGGGACGCTGTTCGCCAGCGCCGACGTCGACTTCCGGCAGTACTTCGCGGTGACCCGGCGCAGCAACCTGGCCTTCCGCGCGTTCGCCGGCTTCAACGAAGGCAACCTGCCCAGCCCGATCTTCATCGGCGGGCTGGACACCCTGCGCGGCGGCCAGTTCCGCGACATCCTCGGCGACCGCGCCTTCTTCGTCAACATGGAGTACCGCTTCCCGCTGCTCGACCTGATCGCCACGCCGGTCTTCGCCATCCAGGGCGTCCGCGGCGTGGTGTTCGCCGACGTCGGCGGCTCCTGGTTCGGCAACAACTTCGACTTCTACAACGAAGACGAGAGCCGGCTGGAAGACGGGCTCGCCGCCTACGGTTGGGGCGTCACCGTCCAGTTCCTCGGCCTCGAGCTGAACTGGGACATGGCCCGGCGCACGGACCTCAAGGACGCGGAGGACTACCGGACCTCGTTCTGGATCGGCACCCGGTTCTGAGGTAGTCCCCTCACCCCCGTCCCCTCTCCCATCGCACGCCCTGCCCCCCGGGAGAGGGGCGCCCCCTCCCCTGTTTTCCCCCTCTCCCGGCCGGTGGGAGGGGATGGGAGAGGGGGCCAGGGGGTGAGGGGCTCCGGCTGCCCTCTTCCCTTCCGCTTCACCGTTCCTGATACAATCCTTGCTATATATGCGGATTCAGGTCCTAGGCGGCTATGGCGGCGAGAGCCTGGAGTGCCGGATGACGTGTCTGCTCATCAACGGGCGCGTCGCCCTCGACGCGGGCTCGCTCTCGCAGGCGCTGTCGGTCGAGCGGCAGGTCGACGTTCACACGATCCTGCTCAGCCACTCGCACATGGACCACACGAACTCGCTGCCGTTCTTCATCGAGAACGTCTACGGCAAGACCGAGAAGGCGATCGACATCTACGGCTCGACGGCCACGGTTTACGCCATCCGCAAGTACCTGTTCAACAACGCCACCTGGCCGGACTTCACCCGCCTGCCCAACCACCTGCTGCCGGCGATGCGCTTCCACGAGCTGGAGAGCGAGGTGCCGGTGGTGATCGACGGGGTCGCCTTCACGCCGATCCCGGTGAGCCACACGGTGCCCACGCACGGCTTCCTGATCGAGCAGAACGGCTCGGCCGTGCTCTGGTCGAGCGACACCGGTCCCACGCAGCGCTTCTGGGAGATCGCCAACCGCACCCCGAACCTGCGGGCCGTGTGCATCGACACGAGCTTCGACAACTCGCTGCAGCCGATCGCCGACGTCTCCCTGCACCTGACCCCCCAGACCCTCCAGGCCGAGCTGCGCAAGCTGGAGAGGAAGGTCCCCGTCCTCCTCCATCACCTGAAGCCTCCCTGCGTGGACAGGATCCACGAGGAGGTCCGCAAGCTCGGCAACCCGGACCTGCAGTTCCTCGAGCAGGGCCGCGAGTACATTTTCTAATATTGCCTGTTACAAATTCGTGGGTCGCGTCGCCTCATAGGGGCACGGCCGCGGGAGGTCCGCGGCGTGGTTTCAATGAGGAGATGTCATGAAGAAGATCTACGTCCTTGCATTCGCCGCCGTTCTCTTCGCTCTTGCGGGAGCGGCTCAGGCCCAGGCCCCGGTCAACATCGTCTATCCGATCGACGGCGGGACCTATCCGATCACCAATCCCGCGCCGGGCGCGCTGTTCTCGGCCTACTTCACCTCCAGCTTCAGCGTGACCTGCCCGGGCGGTCCGTGGGACGTGAAGTGGGGCTTCGACGGCACGACCGTCGGCTCCGCCAACTTCTACGACCAGTTCACCTCCCAGTTCGTCCACAAGCTGCCGGGCGGCACCCACGTCTTCTGGGTGGTCTCCGACTGCGGCGACGAGCGGGTGAAGTTCGACATCGGCAACTAGGGTCTCCCTGTCATCGGAGTGGAAAGGCCATCAACCCGCCCTGGATCGTCGACACGACGACCAGATCGCCGGCCAGGGCGGGCGAGCCTGCGATGCCCCATTGATGGGCGCCGGGGACCTCGGGCAGCGGATAGCGGCGCAGGAGCTTGCCGGTCGCCCGGTCGAGCATCGAAAAGCTCGCGGCGTGTTGAATGAAGTACGGATCGCCGCCGGCCGCGCCCGCGAAGATCCGGTCTCCGACGAGGAGCGGCGTGCCGAACGTCCAGCCGTAGATGTCGGTGCGCCAGAGCACGCGGCCGTTCTCGGGAGAGATGGCGCTCACCCGGCGCAGGTCCGACGAGCCGATGTAGAGCACGCCGTCGGCCAGAACGGGCGTCGACTCCACCCACGATCCCCAGAAGAAAGTCTTCCACAGGCGCTCGCCGGTCGCGAGGGCGAGGGCATAGAGCCCGCCGCCCCGGTTGCCGATGAAGACCCGCTCCCCGGCGACGAGCGGCTGGTCCTCGACCTCGGCTCCCGTGTCGTGCTTCCAGATCTCCTTGCCGGTGGCGCGGTCGAGGGCATAGACGAAATGATCGGAGCTGCCGAAGAGGACGCGCTCGCCCGAGATCGCCGCCCCGCCCCGCACCTTGCCGCCCGCCGCGAAACGCCACCGCCGCGCTCCGCTCGCCGCGTCGACCGCGTGGAACCCGCCATCCCCCGATCCGGAGTAGAGGACCCCGTCCGCAAGAAGCGGCTTCGCGCCGTGCCAGTCCCAGTCGAAGACCGCCGGGTGCCCGAAGATGCGCGAGGCGCGCGAATCCCCGAGGTCGTAGCGCCAGACCTCCTTGCCGTCCGCGCGGTTGAGCCGGAAGAGATAGCCGTTGTCGCAGGTGAAGAAGACCGCGTCCGCGGTCACCAGCGCGGTGCCGAAGATCGGGCGTCCGGCGGCGAACGCCCAGACGATCTTCCCTGTCCGGGCGTCGACCGCGTTGAAGACGCCGCCGGTCGTGCCGACGTACACCTTGCCCTCGAAGATTGCCGGCGAAGCAAAGATCTGCCCGTTGAGGCGGGTCTGCCACGCCGGCGCCGGACCGGTGGGAACGTCGGGGATCGGAGCCGGACCCGGAAGCTTGGAGACGCGCTGGAAAGAAGCCGGGCTGTTGGGTCCGGGGTAGTGCCCTTCGAGCCGGTCCCCCTGAAGCCGCAACGAAAGGAACACCTCGTCGAGGACGACCTGGTCTCCCTCGCGGCGCACGGTCCCCGGCATTTCGGAGGCGAAGGTGTTCAAGATCGGCTGGGTCATGAAGAGCTTGAGCGCGCCCTGGGCATCGCGCCGGAAATCGAGCCCGACCTCGATCTTCTCCTTATCCGTCCCGACGGTGCCGAGCCAGAGGCCCTCGACCGGATCGACTGCCGGAGCGGCAGCCGAAGCGTTGGCCACGAGGATCGACAGCAACAGCGCGAGAGACAGTCTCATCGAGGTCTCCTTGACGCCCGAGCGGGCGGATTGAGGAGAGATACGGCGAGGGCGGGCTTCGGGTTTAGAGTTTCCGGTTTACTCTGAGCCATGAGCCAGGTCAACGGTCAGGCGGCCTGACGATGAGTCAGGCTCATGGTCAGGCAACCTGACGATTGGCAGGCTGGCGACGATTTACCGTGGTGGGAGCATCGGATGGGTACGAGAAGGCCAAGCGGGAGCCGGACTTCCCTCCGAGCAGGCCCATGTGGCTCGGGCCGTCCAACGTGTAGCTTCCTATTTCCGGATTTTCGCCAGGGACTCGATGGAAATCATCCCGCCCTCTTCCAAGGTGAGAAAGCCGTTGTAACCCGTGTCGATCACGGCCTCGACCTGGACAATCCGACCTTCCGCGCCGAACAACGCGATCGGTAGGATTGCCTCGTTGTCTGAAGTGACGTGGCCGGTCAGCATGCCCGAGCTGTCAGAGAGTTGAGACCAAGCCGGTAGGCCGCCGATTGGCCGACCCGGAGCACGTAGAACGCCCCGTCGGGCCGCTTCGCCCGAGCGCGTTGGACGGCGGCGAGGCCATCGTTGTCGATCTCGTACTCCCCGGTTTCGATGTCCAGCACGAGAAACTTGCCGTGGTCGCTCGCCGCGAGCGAGCCCTGGATCCCGCGCTCGTACAGTGCCCGGCCTCGCTCGGCGATCTCGTTACTGGAGTAGCGTGGATGCGCCATATCAACCCCCAATGACAATCCTACCACGTCGTCCGGCAGAATCCATGGTGGTCTGAATGGCATTCTTCATGGGAGTGATTGTACCTGGCGAGAGCATCGCTGCGGACCTTTCGTCCTCTCTCTTCAGGTCTTCCCCTGTACAGCATGCTCGGAGCAAGCCATGATTTTGCCATGGCAAACCTTCAGGTCAAGAACCTCCCGGATGCTCTGCACCAACGCCTGCGGAACTATGCGCAGAAGCACCACCGGACGATCAGCGACATCGCCTTGGAAGCCATCGAGCGCGAGATGGCGCGTTACGATTGGCGCGAAAAGCTCTCGCAGCGGCCCTCCACCGACCTCGGGGAGTCAGCCGCCTCGCTGCTGGAGCAGGAGAGGCAGCAGCGCGAGAGCGATCTCGCCGACGCGAGGATCAGGCTGTCGTAGCTCGTTCCGCCGACGAGGTTGCGGTGACTCAGGTTTTGAAGCAGGTCCCAGCCTTCGTCTCCCTCAAGCCCGACGAGGTTCGACCGATTCCGGAACGAACCGGTCACTCATCGCGCTCACGCATCTCCCGCCGGACCTGTTCCACTGTGGCCTCTGTGAGCGCCGGCCCTTCCTCGGCCGGTACCGCGATACGGAGAGGACCCTTCTGGACAATCCGGACCTGGCGAGGTACGGGCTCGATCTCGATCCGCCCCTCTCGGGCCGTGATCCGCAAATTCATGCCTGGGAGGATTCCCGCCTCCTCGCGAACTGTCTTGGGCAGGACGAGTCGTCCGGCAGAATCCATGGTGGTCTGGATGGCATTCTTCATGGCGACGATTGTACCGTGGCGAGAGCATCGGAGCCGCCGGCTGGCTCCGGGCCGCCTCCGGCAAGTTTCGCGCCGTCCAGACCACTGATCTCATTCGGGAGGGGCGGGAAAGGTCCTCTTTGTCGCAGAGAGCGTCTTCTGCTCTGCGCGCCCATGCTTGCTACTCCCCGAGGAGGCGCTGCCTTGGGTCTCCAGCCGCGCAAAGATTCTCTCCCCCGGCGATCCACGCCTTGTGGGTATGAACATTTGTCGCGAAGCCCTTTCAGTCTGAAACAAGTAACTCGTGACGCGGCTCATGGTGCGCGCATAAAGTCGCAGAGAGAGCTCTCTTTGTCGCAGGTCAACCCTTCCGCTCCGCACGGAGGGCGTATGGCAAGGA
>DASUNJ010000321.1:0-2307 GCA_036277235.1 Thermoanaerobaculia bacterium
CGAGGAGGTACTGCTCCGGTTCAAAGTCGGGAACGCGCTGCTCCTGCTCGACGAGCGTCCCGAGCGCCGGCGGCGGTGCGTGGGTTTCGTCCGGCAGGCGGCGGAGCTGGCCGACATCCTGGGCGGGAGGAGCGAGGTTCCACGGGAGGCTCTGCGCGCACTCACCCTGGAGATCCACATCTGGCTCGGGCACCGTCAAGAAGAGCTTGGCGACCTTCAAGCTGCGGCGGAGTGCTTCCGCGCCGCCGTCACCTGTTCGCGAACGCTCGACGACCGGGTCACCTGCGCAGCGCGTGCGGCTTCGGCCCTGGCGGCCTGCGGCCGGGTCCAGGAAGCCAGGGAGATCCTCCTCTCGGTTCAGGAAGAAGCTGGACAGGTCGAGGACGAGATGGTCCGCGAGCTTTGGGAGGGGGTTTTCTGGAGTCTTGGAGGTGGGGCCGGATGATCCGGAGGCACATCGACTTCCATCTGACCATCGGCTCGAATGAGGTCAAAGCGAGCTGTGGTGGGAGGGAGGCATGTGCGGAGGTGCAGCTCTCACAGCTTGAGAGCGGAATGGAAAATTTGACGCGAGCCCTTCAGGACGACCCGGACCGGCAGGAGATAGGCGATGACCTCGGAGAGCGCCTTTATGACGCTGTCTTCGTCGGCCCGGTACGGGAGCTCGTGGAGACCGTTCTGCCCAGAAGAGGTGCGAAAGAGGGGCTGCGATTGCGCCTCCGCCTCGATCGGAAATACTCCGGGTGGCTCTGGGAGCTCTTCCATAACCGTGGATCTTTCCTCGCCATGTCGGTCAAGACGCCGGTGGTGAGGGATCTGGAAGGCAAGCCCTTTTCCGTCCTGCGGACAGCTTGGCCGATCCGCGTGCTTGTCGTCGTGTCCAGCCCGAAGGGGTATCCGTCTCTGAACGCAGATTGCGAGGTGGCGGACATCAAGAAGGCTTTGGGTTGGCGCGAACCCCTGGGCCTGGTCAAGGTCGAGCAGCTCAAGCCCTCGACCCGCACGGCTCTGAAGACGCGCATCGATCAGGGAGGGTTTCACGTCCTCCACTTCATCGGGCACGGAACGCTGCAGCACGGACAGGGAGCGCTCGTCTTCGAGGACTCGGAGGGAAAGGCTGATCCGGTCGACGGGAAGACGCTCGCGGGACTGCTTGTAGACGACGAATCTCTGCGGCTGATCGTCCTCAACGCCTGTCACAGCGCTGCCCTCGGCAGTGTGTCGGAGAGGCTTGCCCAGAGAGGTTTCCCCGCGGTCGTGGGCATGCAGTACCCCGTCTTTGACGACATGGCCTTGGCATTTTCTCGCCGGTTCTATGGCGCGCTGGCGAGGACTCGGCCGGTGGATTGGGCTGTGGCCCGGGGACGCCAGGAGATGCTCGCGGCAGGGAAGGGGCTCGACTGGGCCATTCCGGCCCTCTTCATGTCGTCTTCGGACGGACGGCTCTTCCGCTGGAAACCATCGTGGGGAATGCTCGCGGCGCTCCTCATGATCCCCGTGATGATCCTCGGCTACTGGAGGTGGCGATCGGAGGTATCGGTCCCGGAAACGGTTCCGTTTCCGGCTTACGCTCGGGCTTGCCCCCCGGTGGAGGGCCTGGAAATGGAATTCGTGAGAATACCGGCGGGGAGCTTCCCGATGGGCTCCGAGGGTGGGGAGAAGGATGAAAGGCCGCTGCACAGGGTTGTTATCAGCCAGACGTTCTGCCTGGGTATCCATGAGGTCACTCAGAAGCAATGGGAAGCAGTCATGGGGGCAAACAGTGTCAAGAGCAAACTTCGCGGGGACGACCTGCCCGTGACCTCGGTGTCCTGGGACGAGGCCCAGGAGTTCGTCAAGAGAGTCAACGACACTTCCGGCCGGAAGGCCGTGCGTCTTCCCACGGAGGCGGAGTGGGAGTATTCAGCCCGCGGTCCGGCCGGAGGGATCCCGGCGAGCTTCAACTGCCTTCACGATCAGGCCGAGGAGCTCGCACCGGTCCGCTCCCTTCGCCCGAACCGTTGGGGGCTCTACCAAATGCAAGGCAACGTCTGGGAATGGGTACAGGACTGGTATGGCTCCTACCCGCAGGGAACGGTCAAAGACCCACAGGGCCCTGTCTCGGGCGAGGAGCGGGTGAAGCGAGGAGGGGGTTACGATTCCTCGCCTCGGCACTGCCGTCCTGCGAAACGGAACAAAGCCGAACCGGGCAGCCGCCGTTACGACGTCGGCTTCCGAGTCCTTCGTGAACTGACTCCGCTTGAAGCTCCCGGAATCCGCTGAACACCGGCCGAATCCGGCTCCAGAGCTCCGAATTAGAATTTAGAC
>DASUNJ010000322.1:0-4321 GCA_036277235.1 Thermoanaerobaculia bacterium
ACCTGAACCTCACGGGCAAGGGCGTGATGCACGAAGGCGAGTGGTCCACCCGGCTCGGCCTGCCCGGCATCCCCGGGTCGGCCGAGGACGTGATGATCGCGCGCGACATCATCCTCACCGAGGACACGGGGGGCCGCTATCACGTGGCCCACCTCTCGACCGCCCGCTCCCTGGACATGGTCCGCCGCGCCCGTGCGCAGGGGCTGCGGGTCACCTGCGAGGTGGCGCCGCACCACCTGATCCTCACCGACGAGGAGGTGGCGAAGAGCGGCTTCTCGACCAACACCAAGATGAAGCCGCCGCTGCGCTCCGAGCGCGACCGGGACGCCCTGGTCAACGGCCTCGCGGACGGCAGCGTGGATTGCATCGCGAGCGATCACGCGCCGCATCATCCGGACGAGAAGGACGTGGAGTTCAACCTCGCCCCGTTCGGCATCCTGGGACTGGAGACCACCCTCTCCCTCTGCCTGGACCGCCTCGTCCATCCCGGCATCATCGGCCTGAAGCGTCTGATCGAGCTGCTCTCCACCGGTCCGGCCCGCGTCCTGGGCCTTCCCGGCGGAACGTTAAGGCCCGGTGGTCCGGCGGACGTCACCCTGTTTCACCTCGGCGAAGAGGTGACGATCCGGGCCACGGCTTTCCGGAGCAAGTCGCGGAACACCCCCTTCGACGGCTGGAAGCTCCGCGGACGTCCCGCCGGCACGATCGTGGACGGGCGCCGGATCGTGCTGTCCAAGCGGTGATCGTTTACCAGATACTGCGTGTACCAGCGCGCTCGTGCGGGGCGCGCAAGGAGGGATTTGCAGCATGTCGTCGGACATCGAAATCGCACAGAAGGCGAAGATCGAGCGCATCCCGCGCATCGCGGAAAAGCTTGGCATTCCCGAGGACCAGCTCGAGCCCTACGGCCACAACAAGGCGAAGATCGCGCTCGATTACCTCGCCGGCCTGGAGGGCCGGCCCGAGGGCAAGCTGATCCTGGTGACGGCCATGACGCCCACGCCTGCCGGCGAGGGCAAGACCACGACTACGGTAGGCCTGGGAGACGCGCTCAACCTCTTGGGGAAAAAAGCCGCGATCTGCCTGCGCGAGCCGTCGCTCGGACCCGTGTTCGGGATGAAGGGCGGCGCCGCGGGCGGCGGCTACGCGCAGGTCGTGCCCATGGAGGACATCAACCTCCACTTCACCGGCGACTTCAACGCCATCGCCCTCGCCAACAACCTGCTGTCCGCATTGCTCGACAACCATGTCCATTGGGGGCACGAGCCCACGGTGGACGTGCGGCGCATCACCTGGCGCCGGGTCATGGACATGAACGACCGGGCGCTGCGCGAGATCACGGTGGGTCTCGGCGGCCCTGGCAACGGCTTCCCGCGCCTGGACGGCTTCGACATCATCGCGGCCTCCGAGATCATGGCGATCCTCTGCCTCGCGACTTCGCTCCGCGACCTCAAGGAGCGGCTGGGCAATATCGTCGTGGCCTCGACCCGCGACCGCAAGCCGATCACGGCCCGCGACCTCGGCGACCAGGGCGCCATGGCCGTCCTGCTCAAGGACGCGATCAAGCCCAACCTGGTGCAGACGCTGGAGAACAACCCGGCGTTCGTCCATGGCGGTCCGTTCGCCAACATCGCCCACGGCTGCAACTCGGTGATCGCCACGCGCACCGCGCTGCGGCTCGCCGACTACGTGGTCACCGAGGCCGGCTTCGGCGCCGACCTCGGGGCCGAGAAGTTCGTCGACATCAAGTGCCGCAAGGCGGGGCTGAAGCCGGCCGCGGCCGTGGTCGTCGCCACGGTCCGCGCTCTCAAGTACCACGGCGGCGCCGACCTCAAGTCCATCACCCGCGAGGATCTCGGGGCGCTGGAGAAGGGCCTCGTCAACCTGGAGCGCCACGTCGAGAACGTACAGAAACATTACGGTCTTTCCTGCGTCGTCGCGATCAATCGCTTTACCTCCGACACCCCCGCGGAGCTGGCATTGATCGAATCGCGGATGCGGGAGATCGGCGTGCCCGCCGTCCAGGCCTCGCACTGGGCCGATGGCGGCAAAGGCGCGCTGGACCTCGCCAGGGCCGTGGTCGAGCTCTGCGAGCAGCCGTCCAGCTTCCAGTTCGTCTACGAGGACGGCGATCCCCTCTGGGACAAGATTGAAAAGATTTCCAGGAAGATCTATCGCGCCTCGCACGTCAACGCGGATGCCAAGGTCCGCGAGCAGATCGCGCGGCTGCAGGCGGACGGCTACGGGCACTTCCCCGTGTGCGTGGCCAAGACGCAATATTCGTTCTCGACCGACGCGCACCTCCGGGGCGCGCCCTCCGACCATACGATCAACGTGCGCGAGGTGCGCCTGTCCGCGGGCGCCGAGTTCGTGGTCATGATCTGCGGCGACATCATGACGATGCCGGGCCTGCCCAAGACGCCCGCGGCCCAGAAGATCGACATCGGCGACGATGGCAAGGTGGTCGGCCTCTTCTGAGGACAACTCTGAGATGCCGTCGTTCCTGGACCGTTCGACCGGAGATCTCCTCGATCTTTTCGCGGCAGGGAAAAACGTCCCCGGCGCCGGGAGCGCTGCGGCTCTCCAGGGAGCCCTCGCCGGCAGCCTGCTCCAGGCCGTGGCGAAGTACTCGCGGAACGAAGGACTGCTGAACGAGGCGCGCGAGAGGAGCGAGCGCCTGCGCAAGGCCGTGGACGAGGATGCCGCGGCCTTCCAGGAATTCTGGAAAAGCCGCACGAGCGAGGCGCTGGCACGGGCGACCGAGATCCCGCTCGCGATCGTCCGGGATTGCGCCGCCCTCGCCGCGATGGGCCTCGACCTTCATGAAAAGGGTTTCAAGAACGCCCGCGGCGAATCTGCCGCCGCGGCCTGGGGAGCGCTCGCGGCCGCCGAGATGGCGCTGTATGTCGCCCGTCTCAATCTGGGCTCATCGAATGAGGAGGTCCGTTCTCTCGCCGGGGATCTGCGCGAGCTTCGGCAACGGCTCGAGGACGCGACCGGATGATCTCGCGCCGCCGGCTCGCCACCGCCATCCTCCTGGCTGCTCTGGCGGTCGCTGCGCTCTCGGTTCGTCTGGCCCATCCGCCGCTGCACACGGACGAGATCACCTACATGAGCTGCGTCCTGGAGTCGATGGCCCAGGGCACCGTGTTCCCCGTGTATGGGAACGGCGCGCTGTTTGTGAACAAGCCGCCGCTCTCTCTGTGGATGATGCGGCTCTCCTTCGAGGTCCTGGGCCCGAGCCCCTCCGCGGCCCGCCTGCCGAGCGTGCTGGCCGCCGCCGCGACCGGGGTCGTGCTCTACCTCTTCGGAGCGGCGGCCTTCGGCGAGATGGCGGGCATCCTGGCCGCGCTGATCTTCCTGTTCACTCCCCATCCCCTGATGCTGCACGGCATCCGCAGCGCCACTCCCGACGCGCTCGAGATCCTGCTCGTCACGTCGGCGATCGTCTCTCTCGAGCTCTGGCGGCGCCGCCGCCGTCCCTGGACGCTCGCCTGCCTGGTGGCGTTCGTGGGGGCGGCCGCCTGGGTGAAGTCGCCGTTCGCCCTGGTCGTGGTCCTGGTCTATCTGCTCGCGACCGAGCTGCCCGCGCGGCGCGCGGGCCGGGGCACCCCCCGGCTCGTCCTCACGCTGGGGCTGGCCGTCGGCGTCTGGACCGTGGCCTGGCTCGTCTGGATGGGCGTGCTCAGCTCCGAGTTCTCGCCGAGCCAGGTGGCGAGGACGCTCCTGCTGCAGCAGTACGCGAAGCGGATCGAGGGGAAGATGGGCAAGGTGGAGGGACCGGGCTACTACCTGGCGACCACGGTACGCGATTTCGGGCCGCTGTTGCTGTTGCCGGTCGCGGCCGGTGCGCTCGCGTTCCGGAAGGGCCGGCGGCCCTCTCGTCGGCCCTCTCGTCATGAGGTCGCATGCCTCGCCGTCTGGGCGCTGGCCGCGCCGGTCCTGGCCACGGCCTCGGCCAGCAAGCTCCCCTGGTATACCTACCTGAGCTATCCCGGAATCGCCCTGCTCCTGGCGGTGAGCGCGAAGAGCCTGGCACAGGCCGTCTCCGCCCGGCGCTCCGTCCAGGCGGCGCTCCTGGCAGCCGTCGCCCTGGTGCTCGTATGGCGGCTGCCGGCCGGCCGTGTGTGGCCTGCGGAAGCACAGTACCGCGGCCCCGGGGGCCGGCTGTGGGAGATCGCCCGCCGCGACCGGATCGCGGTGGTCCCCGGACCCCGCTTCCAGGCTCTTCGTCAACACAACGACATCGCTCGCGAAAACTGGCTCTTCATCCGGATGCTCTTCTGGCAATCGCGAGCCTTGGCGGACCCAGCGTGCCGCG
>DASUNJ010000323.1:0-2538 GCA_036277235.1 Thermoanaerobaculia bacterium
TCGCGCAGCCCGAAGACCGTCTCATCATGCGGCTTTTTCCTTCGCCCCTCTCTCCGCAGAATGGCTCCAGGGACAAAAAACAAGAACCAACGCGAAAGGAGATCGTACACATGTTGAGAAAGTCGACCATGTTCCGCCTGCTGTGTCTCACCCTCCTCGCCGCCCTGGCGTCCTTCGGCGCCTTGACCATCACCGCCCAACCGGCCCAGGCCCTGTGGTGCGCCCCGACGTTTTTAGGCTGTGAGTTCAGCCACGTCGGGGATTTCGGTACCGCGATCTGCTGCGTCTATCAGTGCCCCAATGGCAACCAGAGGATCGGGGTCTGTGAGCAAGTCTGGTAGGAGGGCGTGACACTGCGATTCCTCCAGTGTCTCGGCGGAAGGCTCGCGGTGCTCGCTCTGGTGGCGGGCGCCGCCGGCTTCCCGCCCGCTGCCCTGGCCCAGACGGACGACGGATTGAGCATTCCGCGGATGCGTGCGTTCAGGGACGAGCGAGACGATGCTGTTGAAGAGCGCGATGCGGCCCCGGAGGCGGACTCCAGCCACCGCCTGCAGGAGAGGCAGCGGAGATATCAGATCATGGGCCTCTCCGACGGCGAGCAGGAAGAGATCTACCTGAGGGCTCCGGACTCCGACGGCCTGCGCCTCCAGACGGATGGCACGGAGCCCCTCCCGCCGGTCTCGGCGGACGACGGGACGTTTCATTTCCAGGTCGACGAAGCCCGCGAGACGCCACCACCACGGCGTGTCCGAAGACACCGCCCGGCACCGACCGAAACACGCACCCGCAATCTGGTGAAGGAAGCCCCTCCGCGCCTGCGGCCCCGTGCTGTGCTGACCGGTCTCCACGTCGAAGCCGCGACGTCCATTCTCCAGAACCGCGACCGTCTGACGTTCTCGTTCAAGGCGATCGATCCCGCTGCCCGGTTTCTGCGGTTTCACTATAGGCTTGCTGGAGTCGACCCGGACTGGACCGACACGGCGCAGCGCTCGGCCCGCTACCCGATGCCGCAGCCCGGCCCCTACCGCTTCGAGGTCAAGGCGATCAACGATGCCGGTCTATGGAGCGAGCCGGCGGGGCTCTCGTTCACCGTCCTCCCGCTCCCCTGGTGGCGGCGCCATCCATATCTGATCGCTGGCCTCGCCGCGGCGGGAATCGCCGTGCTCATCAGCCTGTACACGATCATCCGGGCGCGCCGGCTCCTGCAGATGGAGCGGCTGCGCGCCTCGATCGCCGCCGACCTCCACGACCAGGTCGGGGCCGGGCTCACGGACATCGCCATCCTCTCGGAGGTGGCGGCCCGCAAGGCCGGCGACCTGCCCGAGCTCGCCCGGGTCGCGGCCACGGCCCGGGAGCTGGTGGATGGGATGGGCGACATCGTCTGGCTGATCAATCCGCGGTGGGACTCGCTCCATGAGCTCTTCCTGCGTCTCAAGGACTCCTATGCCGAGCTGTTCGCCCACGGCGGCGCCGAGCTCGAGGTCGGGGATCTATCGGTTTTCGAGGGCGTCCACCTGCCCATGGCCTGGCGCCAGGACCTCCACCTCCTGTTCAAGGAGGCGATCCGCAACGCCCTGCGCCACAGCGGCTGCCGCCGGGCCGAGCTGTCCGTGGCCCTGCGCGGCCGCCGACTCGAGGTCCTGCTGCAGGATGACGGCCGGGGCTTCTCCCCGGAGCGCCAGAACGGCCACGGCGAAGGTCTGGAGATCATGAGGCGCCGCGCCGAGCGCCTCGGCGGCCTCCTCACCATCGACTCCTCTCCGCAGGGAACCCTGGTGCGTTTCGCGGGCACGATTCCCTGAGCGGAAAAAACCGTACTACAAGCGCAGCAGCCTCTTCGCGTTACCGCCGAGAATACCCGCTTTCGCGTCGTCGGGGATCGGCAGCGCGCGGAGCGCTTCGAGCATCAGTGGGATGCTGCCGATCTGGTGGGGATAGTCGCTGCCGGCCAGGATGTGATCGGCTCCGGCAAATTCGATAGCGAGCTTGAGAGCGCCCTGGCTGAAATTCACCGTGTCGTAATAGAAATGATGCTTCAGATATTCGGTCGGCGGCCGGTCGATGTGCGCGCGGCACTCCGCGAACGCGCGATAGCCGCGGTCGAGCCGCTCCGCCAGGTACGGAATGGTCCCGCCGAGATGGCCGAGCACCCAGCGGATGCGGGGAAATCTCCGGACGGTGCCGCTGAAGACGAGCTTCGACGTGGCGAGCGTCGTGTCGAACAGAAAGCCGTTGAGCGGCATCAGCCAGTAGTCCGCCATCGCTTCCACGCCCACGGGAGATGTGGGATGGATCATCAAGACAGCGTCGCGCTCGTCCGCGGCCTCGTAGAGCGGCCAGAACCGCTGGTCGTCCAGCCCGGCGCCGTTGACGTTGCTGAACAGCATCGCGCCCGGCATCTCCAACTGGTCCATGCAGCGCACGAGCTCCGCGGCCGACGCCTGGGGATCACAGAGAGGGAGCGTCGCGAGGGGCACGAAACGCTCTGGCCGCTCAGAGCGCACCCGGGCGAACGCGTCGTTGGTGATCTGCGCGAGC